>DAINND010000338.1:0-3656 GCA_036736065.1 Ilumatobacteraceae bacterium | reverse complement strand
GATCGCAGGGTTGAGGCCGCGATGGGTGTCGCGGCTCACAGCGGCGCCCCGGTCGGCGGCCCAGGCAGCAACCTGGTCGTCGTCGCAGACGGCGTGCGGATGGTGCGCGGCGACCGCCTCGAGCACACCGCCGGCCGTCGCCCGGGCGAGCGCCTCGCGGTCACCGTCGTCGAGCGCCGCGGCGAGGCGCTGCTTGGCCGCGCCGAACTCCTTGACGGGGACGAGGGTGGCGAGGCGCACGGCACAGCATCGTAGGGACCGGGGCCGCCCGCCCCTACGCTTCCGACCGTGGATGCGGTGACCGTAGGAGTGCTCGGGCAGCGGTGGCGAGCGACGGTCACCCCGTGGGGTGCCGTCGAGCAGTGGGACGGCCTCGGCCGGATCGACTGGTTCGTCGCGGCCGACGACCGCTGGCACGTGCCGGCCGATGAGCCGACCGTGCGCCAGCGCATCGTCGACGGCACACCGGTGGTGGAGACCCGGGTGCGGATCCCGAGTGGTGATGCCGTGCAGCGCGTCTACGCGGTCGCCGACCACGGCGGGCTCACGATCATCGAGGTGGAGAACGACTCGCCGCTGCCGATCGCCGTGGCCTTCACCGGTGGTGAGCTGTGCGCGACGCGCCCACCCGCCGACGTCCCGATCCAGGGCATCGAGCTGCCCGGGCCGGCGGCGACGTTCCCGGTGGGCCATCGCGCCACGCTCACCGTTGCGCTGGTGCACACGGCCGCCGGTCCGCGCGCGCTGCCGGGTGGGCTGCCGCCTGCTGCGCAGGTGTCGCGCGGCTGGCTCGCGCTGTGCGATCGAGCGAGCAGGTTGCTGCTGCCCGACACGTCGGTCGTGGAGTCGGTGGTGCGCGCTCGCTGCGAGCTGCTGCTGTGCGGCCCGGAGGAGCCGGCTGTCGACGCCGTGGCGTTCCTCATCGGTGTCGGCGAGTTGGTGCGCATGGGCAGCCGGGCCGAGGACTGGATGCCCGCCGTCGCCGAGGCGGTGGCGACCCTCGCCGACCGCCTCGACGACCCGCTGCTCGTCGCAGCCCTCGACGCCGCCGAGCGCGTGTGCCGGGCAGCCGGCGATGATCGGGCGGCGCGCGACCTCGACCGCGTCCGCAGCCGCCTGCTGGCCGATCGCGAACGGCGCGGCACACCGGGGTCGTCGTCGCTCCCGGAGCCGACCGGGGCCCGGCTGATCGCCAGCGTCGAACGCTCGATCGCCGCCGGCCCTGCGCTGTTCGCCGAGGGGCTTCCGGAGCCGTGGCTCGGCCAGCACCTCGAGGTCTACGGCGTGCCCACCGGTCCCGCGTCGGCGGTCTCGTTCGCCGTGCGCTGGCACGGTGCTCGTCCTGCACTGCTGTGGGAGCAGACCGGCGCCGCCGTCGAACTGAACGCGCCGGTCGTCGCACCCGGCTGGTCGAGCGCCGAACGCACCGGAGAGGCGCTCTGGCCATCACCGGACGGCGCCGAGCCTGCCGAGCCCGGTGCTCCCGTCGACGAGCGCTCGGCAGCGCCGATGGCGCCGCCCGATGCGGATGGCATCTCGTTCGGCTGATGTGCGACACCCTGGTCGCCCTCGCCGGAGCCACGGTGGACGGGGTGACGCTGTTCGCCAAGAACAGCGACCGACCGCCCGACGAGGCTCATGAGGTGCGCTGGGCGCAGCCCCGGCGTGACCGTGTCGACGTGCGCGCCACGCACATCTCCGTGCCGGCATGGCCGCGGCCGACGCTCGGCGCGTGGCTGTCGAAGCCGACCTGGTGCTGGGGCGCTGAGCACGGTGTCAACGAAGCAGGCGTAGCGATCGGCAACGAGGCGATCTACACCACGCTCGACCCCCGGGCCGTGCCGCCTGCGTTGACCGGGCTCGACCTCGTCCGGTTGGGCCTCGAGCGCGGTGGCACGGCCGCAGCGGCGGTGGAGGTGATCACCGGGCTGCTCGAGGCGCACGGCCAGGGTGGGACGGGCCACGATCCACGTGGTGCCTCGGGGCCCAAGGCGTACTGGAGCAGCTTCCTCGTGGCCGATCCCCACGATGCCTACGTGGTCGAGACCTCGGGTCGTGAGTGGGCCGTGGAACGGGTGGTCGCGCCCGGCGGGGTGCGGGCGATCTCGAACCGGACGACCATCCCGACGTTCGACGCGCAGCACCGCCACCCGCGTCAACCCGTCGAGCGGCTGGTCGATCCGCGCTGGCACGCCTCGCAGCGCGTCCTGGCATCCGGCCCGGTCGACGTCGAGCGCCTCGTGGCGCACCTGCGCTCCCACGACTCGTGCGCAGAGCAGGGATGGAGCGTGTGCATGCACGGTCGCGACGACGGTGGGCGCCTGGTCGAGGTGACGACGGCATCGATGGTGGCCGAGCTGCGCGCCGACGGGACGGCCCACCGGATCTGGTGGCTCGTCGGCTCACCGTGCCGGAGCGCGTACCGGACGATGACCGTCCCGCCGGGTCGGTGACGATCCGGGCCGGTCAGTGGCCGAGGTCGGTGACGACGGCCATGCCCGTGCCGGGGAAGTCGGCCATGCGCATCAGGTGGTCGGCACCCTCGCTGAGCGTGAGCCGACGGGTGACGAGCGCCCCTGGGTCGCCCCGTCCGGCGGCCACCATGGCGAGCAGCCGCGGGTAGGCGTGGGCCGGCATGCCATGGCTGCCGATCAGCTCGATCTCACGTGCGTGCAGCAGGGTCATCGGCACCGCCGGCGTGGCGTCGTCGGCCAGCATCAGGCCCACCTGGATGTGGCGGCCCTGCGTGCGCAGTGACCTGATCGAGGCGACGCACGTCGCCGTGCTGCCGACTGCGTCGATCGACGCGTGCGCGCCGCCGCCGGTCAGCTCGCGCACGGCCTCGACGGCGTCGGTGGCGCGCGCGTTGACTGCGTGGGCGGCGCCGAACCGGGTGGCGAGCTCGAGCGCCTCGTCGTCGATGTCGACGGCAACCACATCGGCTCCCATGGCCGCGGCGATCATCACGGCCGACAGCCCCACGCCGCCACAGCCGTGCACGGCCAGGGTCTGACCCGGTTGGAGCCGGGCCTGGTCGACGACGGCGCGGAACGATGTGGCGAAGCGGCACCCGAGGCTGGCCGCGTCGGCGAAGGACATCCCTGCGGGCAGGGCGATCAGGTTGGCGTCGGCACGCGGCAGGGCGACGTACTCGGCGAAGGAGCCCCATGCCGTGAAGCCCGGCTGGAACTGGTCGTCGCAGACGTGCTGCTGGCCTGCGGCGCAGCGCGGGCAGGCTCCGCAGCCGAGCACGAACGGCACGGTGACGCGGTCGCCCGCGACCCAGCGGGTGACGAGTGGCCCGGTTGCCACCACCACGCCGGCGAGCTCGTGGCCGGGCACATGGGGCAGCTCGACGTCGGGGTCGTGTCCCGACCAGGCGTGCCAGTCGCTGCGGCAGACGCCTGTCGCCTCGACGCGCAGCACCACCCCGTCGGGCGGGGGAGCCGGGTCGGGGACGTCGCTGACCGTCAGCGGCTCACCGAAATGACGGAAGTGGACGGCGCGCACGAGGCTCAGCGCGCCCGCAGCGCCGCCACCACGGCGTCGAGCTTGGCCGTCACGAGCTCGACGACCTCGTCATCATCGGTGGAGCCGTCGCCGCCGATGCGCGTGGCGCCCATCGCGATGGTCACCTTCGGCTCGTCGACGACGGT
>DAINND010000337.1:0-3673 GCA_036736065.1 Ilumatobacteraceae bacterium | reverse complement strand
ACCGGGCGCTGTCCGGCAGGACCACCGACATCAGCTTGCCGGTGTCGTAGGTGACATGGACCGGCCCGCGGAAGCCGCCCTTGACCAGGCGCGGGAGGTAGCCGCAGTGGTCGAGATGGGCATGGGTGACGATCACGGCGTCGATCGACGAAGGTGCCACCGGGAAGTCGACCCAGTTACGGGCGCGCAGCTCGCGCAGACCCTGGAACAGCCCGCAGTCGACCAGCACGCGCGACCCGTCGGCGTCGATGAGGAAGCGGCTCCCCGTGACCGTGCGCACACCACCGAGCGGACGCAGCACGGGCCAGCGATGGTCGGTGGTCGCGTGCTCAGCCATCGTCGTCGGAGGCGAGCAGGTCGGCGCTCACCGCGAGCGCCACTGCGGTGCCCGCAGCGCGCTCGAGCAGCGCTGCCAGATAGTGGCCGGCCAGGACACTCTTCGCTCCGAGCGGCGGGTCGCCGAGCGACCGCACGAGCATCGACGGGTCGCTGCTCGGACGGATCGGGCGGACCTCGGGCAGCGGAGGCGGCGGTCGCCACAGGTCGGTGGTCGACGTGTCGGTCGCAGCGGTCTGCGCAGTGCTGCCGGAAGGCCTTGAACGCTTGCGGCTGCTCACATCTCCTCCTCGGTCAACAGGGCGTCGGGACGCAGGCCGAGCGCTCGACGGAGCTGCGCGGTGTCGAGGTCGGCGAGCGAGCTCGACTTCGGCAGGACCAGGTCGGCGATGTGCCGCTTGCCGGCTACGACCTCCTCGACGCGCTCATCGACCGTGCCCGGGCACACGAGGCGGTGCGAGACGACGGTGTTCTTCTGGCCGATCCGCCATGCTCGATCGCGGGCCTGGTCCTCGACGGCAGGGTTCCACCAGCGGTCGTAGAGCACCACGTGGCTGGCCGCGGTGAGGTTGAGGCCGGTGCCGCCTGCCTTCAGCGACAGCACGAGCGCTCCGGCGCCGGGATCCTGTTGGAAGTCGGCCACGATCCGGTCGCGGGTGGTGCGCGGCAGGCTCCCGTCGTAGCACTCGACCCTGGTACTGGTCCGCTCGCTCAAGTAGGCGGCGAGCCGTCGACCCCAGGATGCGAAGTGGGTGAACACGAGGACCTTCTCGTTGGCTTCGAACACCGACTCGACGATCTCCTCGAGCCGCGAGAGCTTCCCAGAGCGCCCCTCGAGCGGCTGGCCGTCGTCGTGGTAGGCAGCCGGATGGTTGCAGATCTGCTTCAGCGCGGTGATCGCCGCGAGGATCGCGCCCTGCTTGGGCTCCTCCCCGAGCGCCGTGGTGTCGACGATCAACCGATCGAGCACCGCCTGGTACAGGCCGATCTGCTCGGGCGTCATCGTGCAGTGGTCGAGCTGGTCGATCTTGTCGGGCAGTTCGCGCGCCACCTCCGGCTCGGTCTTCGTGCGGCGGAACACGAGCAGGCCGTTGAGCGCACGCAGCGCCGACTCCCCTTCGCCCGACATCTGCGCGACGAAGCTCGCCCGACTTCCGACGAGGCCCGGGTTGGTGAAGTCCAGGATCGACCACAGGTCGCCGAGGCCGTTCTCGATGGGAGTTCCCGTCAGGGCGATGCGCGACCTGGCGTTGAGCCGACGCAACTGCTGCGAGGTCTCGTTGGCCGGGTTCTTGATGGCCTGGGCCTCGTCGAGCACCACCCGGCTCCAGGTGCGCGCAGCGAGTGCGGCGATGTCGCGCACGGCCGTCGCATAGGTGGTGAGGACGAGAGCCGCGCGACGGATCTCGGCCGCGAGCTCGTGGGCCTCCGCACGAGCAGCGCCGTGGTGGATGACCACGCGCAGCTGCGGTGCGAAGCGAGCTGCCTCTGCGGCCCAGTTGCCGACGACGGCGGGCGGGGCAACCACGTGCGCTGGTGTCTCCGTGGGCGCAGCAGTGCTGGCCAGGTGGGCCAGCACCGTCGGGGTCTTGCCGAGCCCCATGTCGAGCGCGAGGCATCCGCCGAGCTCGGCGCGGTCGAGGAAGCCCAACCACGCCACCGCCTGGGCCTGGTAGCTGCGCAGTTCGCCGACGAACCCCTCGGGACGGCTGACCGGCTCGGCCGAGACGCTCTGCGCGGCGCGCAACAGATCGGTGGCCCAGCCGCTGCCCTGCACGCTGATGCCACCGGTCAGCCCACCTCCTTCGAGGCCGACGCTGTGGCGGAGGATCTCGGCACCGGTGAGCTGGGTCATCTTGGCCCGCTCGGCCAGCGCGGCCGCGGCCTCCTTCAGGTCGACGGTGTCGAGCTCGATCCAGCGGCCGCGTGAGCGCACCAGCGGCCGGGCCTCCATCGACAGGCGGGTGATCTCCGCAGCAGTCAGCTCGACGTCGTCGAACAGCACCGACCAGCGCACGTTGCTGAGCTGGTTGGCGCCCACGACGGACGGGCCGGTCGGCTCGGTCCAGAGCTTGAGTGACGGAGAGGGCTTGCGCCGCGACAGCGCCGGCACACGGACCTCGAAGCCCGCGGCCTCGAGCTGCGGGCCGGTGACGGTCATCAGCTCCCACGCCTCGGCCTGCGACAGCACGACGCGGCCCCGACGAAGCTCGCCGGGACGGAGCAGCGGCGGGTAGGTGCGTTCGAGGCGGGCGAGCTCGTCAGCGAGTGGCTTGGTGTGCCGCGTGTCGCCAAGGGCGACTTCGACCGGCAGCATCCGACCCTTCGCCCCGGGCCCGTAGACCGACAGCAGCCAGGCGTCGCCCGCATCGGGCGGATCGAGCTGCACGAGCAGTCGTGGGCGGTCGGCGGCCGTGACGGTGCGCGTCCACTGATCGAGCCGACGGGTGATGTCGCCGGTCAGCCCTGGTGGTGCGGCAAACGGGGTGCCGTCGAGCGAGGCGATCATCGCCTCGGCGAAGTCCCCGGGATTGCTGACGTGCGGCGGCGCGGCAGGCATCTCGAGGCGGCTCGCGGTGTCGCGCACGATCGCATCGACGACGGCCGTGAGCACCTCGGAGGTGACCGACCGTGGATCGGCGCGCACGAGAGCCTGCACGGGCCCGGGCATCGCCGCAGCGAGCTCGCGCACGCGGGTGTCGTCGACGAGCGCCGGCAGCCAGCTGACACGGGCGCGTGGGGGCTTGCCGTCCCCTGCCCGCTCGGCCACCACGCTCGGCACCACGGCGCCTGCGGCGACCAGCCGCACTCCCTCGATCGCCACTCGCCCGAGCCAGGCGACGCTCGACCCGACTCCGGCGCGACCGAGCCCGGTGCCCACCGCGACCAGCCAGCCGAGCGCGTCGCGCACCGGGATGCTGAGCGCCTCGGCGCGCAGCCCCGACGGCAGGACGACCCCTGGATGGATGGCCCAACCGAGCGAAGGCCCTCCGATGACCTCGAGGCGGTCGGCGAGCTGGTCGTTGCTCTCCGGCGCCGATTTCGGCCCAGCAGCCCACACCACGACCGAACCGTGCGCCCACGAGGCCTGCAGGCGCACCTCGCCCGCCACCTCGGCAAGCACGTCGGCCGGCACGCTGCCGGCCGGGCGCGAGAGCAGGTCGTGGAGCGTCTCGAGCTCGCGGAGGGTCTCGGTGAAGTCGTGGACGATCTGCTCGCGCTCGGGCCCCGGGTAGCGCGAGACCGAGGCGAGGCCGTCCTCGGTCTAGGTGCTCCTCCGCTCGCGCATGCGCAGCGACGCCCTCGTGACTGCCACGAAGAGCGCGCGCAGCGACGT
>DAINND010000336.1:0-3685 GCA_036736065.1 Ilumatobacteraceae bacterium | reverse complement strand
TGGGCCGCTCGCTTCCTCATGCACGGGGTCGATGTGGTGCTCTACGACCCCGCCCCCGACGCACCACGCAAGGTCGGCGAGGTGCTCGACAATGCCCGTCGGGCGATGGGCAAGCTGGTGATGTCGGACCTGCCGACCGAGGGGACGCTCACCTTCGTCACCACCCCCGAAGAGGCCGCCGACGGCGTCGACTTCATCCAGGAGAGCGCCCCCGAGCGCATCGAGCTGAAGCAGCAGTTGCTCCGCCGAGCCAGTGCGGTCGCAGGACCTGGCGTGGTCTTCGGTTCGAGCACGTCCGGCCTGCTGCCCAGTGAGATGCAGCAGGGGATGACCCACCCGGAGCGCCTCGTGGTCGGCCATCCGTTCAACCCCGTCTACCTCATGCCGCTGGTCGAGATCGTCGGCGGCGAGCTCACCTCCGACGCCGCGAAGGACCGCGCCCACGAGGTGTACTCGGCCCTCGGCATGCACCCGTTGCGCCTCGGCAAGGAGATCGACGGGTTCGTCGCCGATCGGCTGATGGAGGCCCTCTGGCGCGAGGCGCTGTGGCTGGTCAACGACGGTGTCGCCACCGCCGAGGAGATCGACGACGCGATGCGCTTCGGCCCCGGCCTGCGCTGGAGCTTCATGGGCACGTTCCTCATCTACCGCATCGCCGGCGGCGAGGCCGGGATGCGGCACTTCATGGCCCAGTTCGGCCCCGCCCTGAAGTGGCCCTGGACCAAGCTCATGGACGTCCCCGAGCTGCCCGACGAGCTGCTCGACACGATCGTGGCGCAGAGCGACGCCCAAGCAGGGACGGCGACCATCCGTGAGCTCGAGCGCCTGCGCGACGACTGCCTCGTGTCGGTCATCCAGGCGTTGCGCACCCAGGACTACGCGGCAGGCCGCGACCTGGCGACGTACGAGCGGATGCTCTTCGAGCGGACCGGCACCGCGGCGACGTCGACGATGTCGCGCGGCGACGGGCCGATGCGCCTGCACGAGGTGACCGTGCCGACCGAGTGGGTCGACTACAACGGCCACACCAACGACAGCCGCTACTTCCAGCTCTCGAGCGAGGCCGGCGACCGGTTCCTGCGCTTCATCGGGATGGATGCCGACTACCTCGCCGGCGGGCACAGCTTCTTCACCGTCGAGAGCCACGTCACCTTCGCGGCGCAGAGCCGCGCCGGCGACCGGTTGTACGTCACCGGGCAGCTGCTGTCGCACGACGAGAAGCGGTTCCGGCTGTTCACCAGCATCCACCGCAGCGACGACGACTCCCTGGTGGCCACGGCGGAGCACATGATGCTGCACGTCGACACCCGGGTCGACAAGGCGTGCCCGACCTCACCGGCGATCCAGGCCCGACTCGGCGAGATCGCCGCGGCCCACGCCGGCCTCGAGGCCCCGCGCCAGGCCGGCCGCGGCATCGGCCAGCCACGCTGACGCGACCACGGGCGTCACGACCGGTTCGCGGCGACGACCGGACCGTGCGCTAGCGGCGCCGAGTCGGACGACGCAACGGCGCGTCGTCGAAGCCGGGCCCGAGCAGACGCCTGGCTTCGGCGAGCCATGTGCGCTCCACACGTTCGCGAGTGACGCCCTTCGCGCGCATCGCCAGCAATGGCGCCATGCCGTCGAGCAGGGCGGCGAGGACGAACACCACCTCGTCCGCGTCTCCAGCGGTGAACTCACTCGTCTGCTGGCCGTCGCGGACCACGGTGCGCAGCGCTGTCCGCCAGCGGCGGTCCATCCGGTCGCGCTCGGCAGCCGCCGCGTTGTCGCGCACCGCAAGGACGCACAGCTCCATCCAGAGCGCCCAGTCGTAGTGGTGGAGCATCGCCTCGAACAGCGAACGCAGCCGTTCGCTGGCGCTCGGCAGCTCGTCGAGGTGCTCGGTGTAGCGCTGATGGAACTCCTGGGAGTGCAGCTCGATCGCCTGGGCGAGCAGCACGTCCTTGTCGTCGAACCAGTAGAGGATCGCGGCAGGGCTCGTGCCTGCAGCCTTGGCGATGTCGACGACACGCGTGTTCGCGTAGCCGCGCTCGGAGATGACCTCGGCCGCCGCGGCGAGGATCTGCGCGGTGCGGACCTGATCGAGACGCGGTCTCGGCATGCGGGCCATCTCCAATCCTGAACTAGTGTTCAGTTCATGTCGTCGGACAGCGTCGTCGTCCTCGGGTCGGGCCCGCGTGCGGCCGAATGGGCCACCCGCCTGCTCGCCTCCGGCTTCGACGTCGCCGTCGATGATCGCACAGCAGCCGACCGTGTCGCCCACTGCTGGCCTGCGGCCGAGCGCCTCGGGCTCTTTCCCGGCGCCTCGCTCGACCGGCTCACCGTGGGCGTCGACGAGGCGGCGCTCGAGCGCGCGGCGCTGGTGCAGGTGGTCGGGACGTCGACGGTCGAGGTTCCACCCGGTGCGCTCCTCGCGACCGAGACCACGGCGCGAGCCGTGTCACCCATCCACCTCGTGCCCCTCGTCGAGCTCGCTGATGGGCCGATGGCAGCACCATTGGCCGAGCTGTACCGCTCGATCGGCATGGCCCCGTGCACACCGGACGTCCCGGCAGCGGAACGACATCGGCTGGGAGCAGCGCTCGTCGACGTGACCGGCGGCGACCCCGACTCGATCATCGCCGTGCTGCGTGCCCTGCGCGCGACGGGGGTGGGGGCAGGGCCCTCCCTCGCCGAGCACGAGGCGCGTCGCTACGGCGCCGTCGTCGCTGCACCGTGGCGGGAGGGGGAGGTCCCAGCGGCGCCGCTCGACCTCTACCGGGCGCGCGGCGAGCCGGACTGGGTCGACTACAACGGCCACATGACCGAGGCTGCCTACCTGACGGCGGCCGGATGGGCGAGCGATGCGCTCTTCCGCTACATCGGCGACGACGAGGCCTATCGCGCTGCGGGCCACAGCTTCTACACCGTCGAGACGCACATCACCTATCTGCTCGAGGTCGATGTGCACGAGCCGTTGCGGATCACCACCCAGATCCTCGGCATCGACGCCAAGCGCGTCCACCTCGTGCACGACATGCGCCACGGTGACACCGGCGCCCAGTTGTGCCTGATCGAGCAGATGCTCGTGCACGTCGACATGCGCGCCGGCCGCTCGGCACCGATCCTCCCCCACGTCGCCGCCGCGCGCGGCGCCATCCGCGACGCCCACGACGACCTGCCCGTTCCCGCCCAGGTGGGACGGGTGATGCAGCTGCCACCCCCTCGCCCCTGATCCGATCGACCACCCAACCGGAGGCCTCCATGCAGTTCGACCTCAGCCCCGAGCACCAGATGATCGTCGACACCGTGCGCACGTTCACCGAGCGCGAGCTGTTCCCGCACGAGGCGCTCGTCGAGAAGCTCGGCGACGTGCCGAAGGATCTCGTCGAGCAGATCAAGCGCCGCTCGATCGACGCCGGCCTCTACGCCGCGAACATGCCCGCCGAGCTCGGCGGCGGTGGCCTCGACAGCTTCGGCGTCACCTTGGTCGATCGCGAGTTCGGAGCTGCGTCGTACGCGCTGCACTACATCGTCGCTCGCCCGTCCAACATCCTGCGCGCCTGCCAGGGAGACCAGATCGAGGAGTACCTCCTGCCCACCATCCGCGGCGAGCGGGTCGACTGCATGGCGATGAGCGAGCCCGATGCGGGCAGCGACGTGCGCGGCATGAAGTGCTCCGCGGTCCGCGACGGCGACGACTACG
>DAINND010000335.1:0-3704 GCA_036736065.1 Ilumatobacteraceae bacterium | reverse complement strand
TCGAGCAGCTTGCGGTACTCGCGGGCCAGCGGCAGCTGCCACATCTTCTCGTCGGCCCGATCGGCCGCAGCACGCACCCGGTCGATGAACGGCTGGTCGTTGCCGAGCACGCCGGCGTACTTGGGGCCGAGCGCCGCCACGCAGGCACCGGTCAGGGTGGCCAGGTCGATGATCGCGTCGGGCTTGGCCTCGGCGGCGAGCGACAGCCCGTCGGCCAGGATGAGCCTGCCCTCGGCATCGGTGTTGTGGATCTCGGCGGTCTTGCCGTTGCGGAAGGTGAGCACGTCACCGAGCTTGAGCGCGCTGCCCGACGGCATGTTGTCGGTGCACATCAGGTAGCCGGTCACCTGCGTCTTGCAGCCGGCGTCGCGCAGGGCGCTCATGGCGGCGAGCACGGCGGCCGCACCGCTCATGTCCATCTTCATCTTGGCGTGCATGCCGTCGCTCGGCTTCAGGCTGATGCCGCCCGAGTCGTACATCACACCCTTGCCGACCATGACGAGATGGCCGGTCGGGCGCTTGGGGGTGTAGGTGAGGCGCACCATGCGCGGTGGCTCGACGCTTCCCTTGTTGACCCCGATCATGCCGCCACAGCCCATCGCCTCGAGCTGGTCGCGGTTGAACACCTCGACACCCAAGCCGCTGGCCGCGGCGACCTCGACGGCCCGCTCGGCCATCTTCCGAGCCGTCAGATAGGCGGGCGGGGTGTTGGCCAGGTCGCGCGCGAGCCACGTGGCGCGAGCGGTGATGGCGCCACGATCGGCACCGGCGCGCACTCCCGTCGCTCGATCGTTGCCGACCACCAAGGCGAGTGTGGCGAGCGGGCTCGCGCCCGAGCGGTCGGTCTTCAACCCGAGGTACTTGTAGGCCGCGAGCAGGGCGCCTTCGGTGACGGCCTGACCTGCGGCCGACGCAGCGACCCCGGCCAGGTCGGCGAGCGCCGTGGCGACGACGGCACGCTTGCCGGCGGCGCGCACGAGCGCAGCGGCAGCGTTGCGCAGCCCATTCACCCCGATCGCCCCCGGCTCGCCGACGCCGATGGCGATGTGGGTGGGGCCCGATGCTGCGGGCAGCACCAGCACCTGGCCCTCCTTGCCCTCGAAGCCGTGGGCAGCCAGTGCAGCGCGGCTGAGGCCGAGCTGTCGGGGCACGGCACCGGAGGTGGCCACCGGAACCCCGACCGCCTCGGCGGTGCGCGGGACGGAGCGGACGACGTCGACGTTCACGTTCATGGTGGCCAAGTCTGCCGGATGCGGCGGACAACCGGCCGCATCCGACGGGCCGACCGGCTCCGGCCGGGGCGACGTCGCGTGCGGCGAGGCTCGAGCCCTCGTGCCACCGGGCCATGGTCCACAGCAGGTCCGACAGCCGATTGAGGTAGGGCACCACCTGCGAGGGCGACGGCGCAGCCGGCAGCGACACCCGCTCGGCGCGACGCACCACCGTGCGGGCCAGGTCGAGGTAGCCGGACACGACGTTCTCGCCAGGCACCACGAACTGCGTGGGATGGGTGAACTCTTCGTCGAGCATGTCGATCGTGCGCTCGAGGCGATCGACCATCTCGAGCGACACGCACGACATGCCCGACTCGAGCTTGTCGCGGTTCTCGGGCAGGGTGGCCAGCTCGGCCATCAGCACCCAGAGGTCGCGCAGGATCGGCACGAGCAGCTCGGCGACCCGGCTGTCGTGGCCGGCGTGGGCTCGAGCGAGGCCGATGACCGCCTGCGCCTCGTCGACCGTGCCGTAGGCAGTGGGCAGCATGCTGTCCTTGGCCACCCGGCCGCCGTAGAACAGCCCCGTGGTGCCGTCGTCGCCAGCCTTGGTGTAGATCCGTTCACGGGGCATCGGACCAACCTAGCCAGCGGTCGGTCAACGTGCTGTGGCGAGCGACGGCTCGGTCGTCGCGGCGGGTGCCCCGTCGACGACCTGCCGCCAGTCGGCAGCTCGGCGCGCGAGCAGCAGCGAGCCCAACGCCATCGACACCGCACCCACCACATAGGCCACACGCAACGAGGTGAGGTCGCCGAGCACCCCGATGAACAACAGCCCGAAGCCGTACGAGAAGCCCATCGAGGCCTGCATCATCGCCATCACCCGGCCGCGGCTCGCCGGCGGGGCGTCGCGCTGGATGATCGCCGACGTCGTGGCGAACATCGGTGCCGCCGCCGACCCGAGCACGACAGCGACCGCCACCGCCACCGCCGGCGTGGGTGCGAGCGCGAAGACCGTCAGCGTGACGCAGAGCGCGCCGGCGACGGACGCGAGCAGCACCGATCGGCGGACATTGCGGCTGAGCACCGTGAGCGCCACACCGCCGACGATCGCGCCGATGCCCTGAGCGGAGCTGAGCGCACCGGTGAGGCCGGTGCCCCCACCGTGGACGGCCTGGGCGTAGATGGGCATCAGCCCCATGAACGGCACGGCGGTGATGTTGTAGAGCACCAGCAGGACCACGGCGTACCAGCAGCCCGGGGTGGAGCGCAGCGCCTGCCAGCCGCCGCGCAGGCGCTCGGCCACCGTGCCATCGGCGCCGAGCGGCACGAACCGTTGGCGCACCAGCCACACGGCGGTGGCCAGCACCACGAAGGTGGCGGCGTTCACCGCCACCGTCCAGGCCGGGCCCAGCGCAACGGCGAGCAGCGATCCGACGACCGGGCCGATGATCCGGCCGGCGTTCCACGAGTAGATGCCGAGCGACACCATGGCGACCAGTTCGTCGGGGGGCACCAGGTCCGGGATCATCGCCGAGTACGAGGGAGCGCCGACTGCACCGGCGGCGCTGGCGAGCAGGATCAGCCCGGCGAGCACGGCCGGCTCGCGCACGCCGGCCCCGAGCACGACCGCCAGCACCGTGGTGATGGCGGCCTGCACGAGCAGCGCGTTGCGGAACACCATGCGCCGGTCGAAGCGGTCGGCGAGCAGGCCACCGACGGGGGCCGCCAGGCCCTGCGGCGCGAACGTGGCCAAGGCCACCAACGCGGTCTGCACCGCAGAGCCGGTGTCGGCGGCAACCAGGCTGCCCACCACGATGAGCTGCACCCATGTGCCCGTGTCGGACACCACCGCCGCCGTCCACAACAGTCGCACGGAGCGATGGCGGAGGGGGCGGAAGGGATGATTGCTCACGACAAGTACCAGCCTACCCGAGCAGTGGTCGCACACCCTGGGTCGATGGTCACATCTCGGCTGCGTCGCAGCCACCGCTCGCCCGTCGTGCGACACTTGGGCCACACCCCGGAGGCACACCATGAGCCGTACCCGCAAGATCCTCACCGCCGTCGCGGCCCTCGCCCTCCTCGTGGTGGGCGCGTTCGCCCTCTGGATCCTCGTCCTGCGCGACGACGCGCCCGAGGCGCTCGGTTCCGGTGACCTCGACGCCGCGCTCGCCACGACCACGGTCGCCGTGGCCGAGACCGCTGCGCCGACCACCGCCGGAGCCACCACCACAGCCGCGCCCACCACGGCCCTGGCCACCACGATCGCACCGACGGCCGCCCCGAGCGGCACTTGGACGGCCACCACCGACTCGACACTCGGCTACCGCGTGCAAGAGGTCCTCGGCGGCGTCGACGTCGAGGCTGCAGGGCGCACCAACCAGGTCACCGGCTCGCTCACCATCGACGGCACCCAGGCCACCGCGGCCGAGATCACCGTCGACAAGGCGTCCATCCCCCGCGCCTCCGACCCCTTCTCCCCCTCCTCCC
>DAINND010000334.1:0-3750 GCA_036736065.1 Ilumatobacteraceae bacterium | reverse complement strand
GTTGGCGCTCGAAGAGTTCAACGAGTTGCAGGAGCGCCACCGCTTCCTCGAATCCCAGCTCGAGGGCGTGCGCGACACCCGCCGTGAGCTGTTGCGGGTGATCAAGGCGATCGACCTCGAGATCCAGAGCGTGTTCGCCGGCGCGTTCGCCGACGTGAGCGCTCACTTCACCCAGCTGTTCGGCACCCTGTTCCCCGGGGGCTCCGGCAAGCTCGTGCTCACCAACCCCGACGACCTGCTCAACACCGGCATCGAGGTCGAGGCCAAGCCGAGTGGCAAGAACGTGAAGAAGCTGTCATTGCTCTCGGGAGGCGAACGCAGCCTCACTGCGCTGGCCTTCCTGTTCGCGGTCTTCCGCAGCCGGCCATCGCCGTTCTACGTCATGGACGAGGTCGAGGCCGCGCTCGACGACGTCAACCTGCACCGGTTCCTCGGATTGATCGCCGAGTTCCGCGAGGAAGCCCAGCTGCTCGTCGTGAGCCACCAGAAGCGCACGATGGAGGCAGGTGACTGCCTGCTCGGTGTGACGATGCAGCCCGGCGGGTCGTCGAGGGTCGTCGTCGAACGGGTCGGCAGCTCGCGCTGAGCGCTCCCGTCCTGCGCCGCGCCTGCCGGTAGCGTGCTCGTCACCATGGAATGGATCTACCTCGTCCTCATCGTCGTCGTCCTGGTCTTCGGCCTCGGCGTGGTCGTGCTCAACCGGCGGCGCAGCCCCGACAGGCTCCCGAGCAGGCCCGGGCCGGTCGAGCTCACCGACCGGACGTCGGAGCTGGTGCGGCCACCCCGCCCCCTGCGCGACGACGAGGGCGAGGCTGAGCTGCTCGACGAGGGGCAGGCGCGCGTCGACTAGGGGCCAGCCGGCGAGGAGCACGCCGTCGCCGAACGGCCGACCTTCCGCGACCGCATGGGCAAGGCCCGCTCAGCGCTCACCGGCGCGTTCCTCGGCATCCGCGGCCGGGCGGGCATCACGACGGAGACATGGGACGAGCTCGAAGAAGCCCTGCTGCGCGCTGATGTCGGCGTGCGCGTCACCGACGAGCTGCTCACCGGGCTGCGCGCCCGCGTCGCGGCCAAAGAGCTCACCGATCCGGATGCGCTGCTCGCCGCCCTGCGCGCCGAGATGACCGCCCGGCTCGACGGCGCGGACCGGGAGCTGCAGTTCGTGGCCGGTGAGCCCGGCTCGCCGAACGTGTGGTTGTTCGTGGGAGTCAACGGCGTCGGCAAGACCACCACCATCGGCAAGGTGGCCGACCAGCAGGTGCGCGGCGGACGACGCGTCCTGCTCGCGGCCGGCGACACCTTCCGTGCCGCTGCCGCCGAGCAGCTGGCCACGTGGGCCGAGCGCAGCGGCGCCGAGTTCGTGCGCGGCGCCGAGGGCGGTGACCCGTCCTCGGTGATCTTCGACGGCGTGCAACGCGCCGGCGCGCGTGGTGTCGACCTGGTGCTCGCCGACACGGCGGGACGGCTGCACACGAAGTCGAACCTGATGGACGAGTTGCGCAAGGTGCGCCGTGTGGCGGGCAAGGGGCCCGGTCGGGTGACCGAGGTGCTGCTCGTCATCGACGCGACGACAGGGCAGAACGGGCTGACGCAGGCTCGTGAGTTCGGCGACGCGCTCGACGTCGACGGCACCGGGCTGACCGGTGTGGTGCTCACCAAGCTCGACGGCAGCGCCAAGGGGGGGATCGTGTTCGCGATCGAGACCGAGCTCGGCATCCCGGTGAAGCTCGGCGGCCTGGGCGAGACGATCGGTGACCTCGTGCCGTTCGAGCCGTCGGCGTTCATCGACGCCTTGTTCGTCGAGCCCTGACATGTCGCCGTCGGGAACCGCAGGACCGTTCGCGACGTCGAACTGGGCATGACACTCCAGATTCGTTCCCGACGGATGGCGATGCTCGCCTCGGCAGTGGTGCTCGGCCTTACGGCGTGCGGCGCTCCGACGGGTGAGCCGGTGACCACCGACGACGGTCCCGCGCGCCTGCAACTGGTGCCCGGTGGCGCCCCGTCAGCCGCCGGCGCGAATGAGTCGATGGCCGCAGGTGACGCGGCGAAGATGTCGATGCCCGCCTTCATCGACTACGTCTACTCCGGTGACGCGCCCGATCTCACGTCCCCGGCCGGCTCCTGGTACTTCCCGGCCGGCGCCTCGGCCTCGGCCGAGCAGGTGCAGCGCCTCGCAGCGGCGTTCGGCATCACCGGCACTGTCGAGGCCGTGCCCGCCGACCAGGGTGGTGGCTGGCGCGTCGGCCCGGCCGACTGGACCGGACCCTCCGTGCAGGTTGCGGCCGACGGCATGCTCAGCTGGTGGTTCAGTCCGGGCCCGTCCGAGACCACGGTCGTGGAGCCGTGCGTGCTCGTCGACCCGCCGGTGCTCATCGAGGCCGATCCGGCCGGCGATGCCGCTGCTGCCCCGGTCGACCCCTCGGCCACCGACACCGTCGCCCCCGACGTCGTGGTGCCCGACACTGCGGCCACGGAGCCGGTGCCGGTGCCCGAGCCGGTGTGCCCCGAGCCCCAGCCGCCGGCGGGTGTCCCCGACGCCGCCACGGCCGAGGCGCGTGCCCGCGACCTGTTCGCCGCGCTCGGTCTCGACCTGTCGTCGTACGAGCTCGAGACCTACGCCGACGAGTGGGGCGCCTACGTGACGGCCTACCTGCGCCTCGACGGTGTGCGCACCTGGCTGTCGGCCAACATCGGCTTCGGCGCCGAGGGAGCGATCACCTGGGCGGGTGGCTTCCTGAGCGAGCCCGTGCGCGGTGACGACTACCCGCGCATCGGCGTGGAGGCCGCCGTCACCCGCTTGAACGACCAGTCGTCGATGTGGATGTACCCGATGTCGGCCGCAGGCGTCATGGATGCTTCGGTGAAGGCGGGTGGCGAGATCGGCTGGAGCGCAGTGGCGCCCGAGCCGGCCACCGCCGCGGCGGCGCCGTCGGGGACCGATGCGACGGGTGAGGCGCCGGTGTCGGAGGAGCTCCCCCCGGAGCCCCCGGCCACCGACGTGCCGACGCCGGTGCTCCCACCGGTCGACGAGCTACCGGTCGACGTCATGCCGGTCGACACGACACCCATCGTCGTGACGCTCACCTCGCCGTCACCGTCGCTCGAGATGTTCTGGGCGGCCGACGGCACCGTGTGGCTGCTGCCCGGCTACCGCTTCGCCACCAGCGACGGTGGCGAGGTCTCCGTCCTGGCCGTGCCGGACGAGTTCATCGAGCAGGCCACGCCGGTCGACACCCTTCCCGTCGACACCCTTCCCGTCGACACCGTCCCGGTGGACACCGTCCCGGTGGACACGACCCCCGTCGACACCGTCGACCAGACCCCACCGATGACACTCGACGAGGCGGCAGCGATCCTGGTGGGGCTGGCCGCGGCGGATGCAGCCGCCGCGGCCACGGCCGCCGCCATCGAGATGCGCGTCGTGCAGATCGACGGGGTGCCCCAGGCGGTCACCGAGGACTACCGCATCGGCCGTTACAACGTCGCCGTCGATGCCGGCGTGGTCACCGCCGTGCTCTCCAACGGCTGACCCCGTCCTGATCCGACCGGTGAGAGGTGAGGCTGTCCGGCAGCCTCGCCTCGCACCGCGTGCGGGTGGGTAGCCTGAGAGGGCCATGTTCGATTCGCTGTCGTCCCGCCTCGAAGGCGTCATCAAGAAGATCCGCGGCAAAGGCCGCCTCAGCGAGGCCGATGTCGACGAGGTCCTGAAGGAGATCCGCACGGCGCTGCTCGAGGCCGACGTCAACG
>DAINND010000333.1:0-3755 GCA_036736065.1 Ilumatobacteraceae bacterium | reverse complement strand
GCGGTGGTGGTGGCGCTGCCTCGGCGCGGTGGGGCCAGGTGCGCGCCGACGCCACGGGCCGCCGGGTGCGCCGGCTCGCCGAGCCGCGCGTCACCAACGTCCGTGGCGCGGCGTTCGTGGCCCGCGCCGAGCAGGGCCGCATCGGTTGGGACGACATCGACGCGCTGCTGGTGGTCGAGTCCGAGCATCTGCCCGACGCGGCCCGTCACCGCCTCTACGCCCGCCAGACCGCCGCGCTCGATGCGCTGCAGGAGCATCTTGGCGCATTCCACCGTTCGTGGGACCATCATCCCGACGTGTCGTCACCGGAAGGAACCCGTCCATGACACCGCCCCCGCCGGACAGAGCTTCGTCGCCGTTCCACCCCTACGCGGGACGCTTCGACGTGCACCCGGTGATGCCCGAGCACGGCGTGCCGCGCGCCCAGCTGCTCGACGAGCTCGGCCAGATGTCGCGCGAGGAGGACGCCAAGGGTGACGCCGGCCGGGTGAGCGGCAGCATCTACTCGGGTGACCACGACCACTACGCGTTCTTGGCCGATGCGTTCGAGCACTTCGCCCACGCCAACGTGCTGCAGCGCGACATGTACCCGAGCGCCACGAAGATGGAGTCCGAGATCATCGCGATGACGGCCGAGCTGATGCACGGCGACGCGACCATCGCCGACCCCGACCATCCGGACAAGGTGGGAGGCCTCGTCACCTCGGGCGGCACCGAGAGCCTGGTCACCGCGATGCTCGCCTACCGCGAGTGGGGCCGGCGCACCAAGGGCATCGAGCGGGCGCACGTGGTGATGCCGATCACCGGGCACCCGGCGATGCGCAAGGCGTTCCACTGGTTCGACATGGACGTGACGCTCGTGCCGGTCGGCCCCGACCAGCGCGCCGACGTGGCCGCGATGGAGGCGGCGATCACCCCGCGCACGGTGGCCCTGGTGGGCAGCGCCGGCACCTATCCGCACGGTGTGGTCGACCCGATCACCGAGCTCGGCCGCCTGGCGCTCGACCGCGGCCTCGGCCTGCACGTCGACGGCTGCCTCGGTGGGCTCATCCTCTGCTGGGCCGACGAGCTCGGCCTGACCAGCCCGGCGTGGGACTTCCGGGTGCCCGGGGTGAGCTCGATCTCGGCCGACACCCACAAGTACGGCTACGGCTTCAAGGGCAGCAGCGTGCTGCTGTTCCGTCCCGTGTCACTGCGCCGCGAGCAATACGCGGTGGTGCACGACTGGCCGGGTGGCGCCTACAGCTCGCCGGGCATGAGCGGCAGCCGCTCGGGTGGGCTCATCGCCGCGACGTGGGCGGCGATGTTGAGCCTCGGCAAGGCCGGCTACCGCACCATCGCCGCCGACATCTTCCGCACCGCGGCCGCGGTGAAGGACGCGGTGCGCAGCCACCCGCAGCTGATGCTGCTCGGCGACTCGCTGTTCAACGTGGCTGTCGCGGCGGACCCTGCGGCCGAGCAGCCGATCGACATCTTCCACGTCGTCGACGGACTGGCGGCCCGGGGCTGGCGGATGAACGGCCTGCAGTTGCCCCCGGCGTTCCACTTCTGCATCACCCGGCCGAACACCCGTGCGGGTGTGGTCGAGGCGTTCGCGGCCGACCTGGCGGCGGCGGTGGCCGACGCGTCGCGGCCCGATCTCGGCCCGCCGCGCAGTGGCGCGATGTACGGCTCGGGTGGGCGGGTGGTCGACCCGGAGCGGGTGGCCGCCGGGATGGCGGCGTTCCTCGACGCCGTGCACGAGGTGGGGCCGGTCGGCCCGGGCCGATGAGCAACTACCGTGGACGTGTGTACCGGCCTACCATGGGACAGCTATGAGTGACGAGCGTGCAACCTCCGCCGATCCGTCGGCGCCGATCCGTGTGTTGATCTGCGACGATCACGGCATGGTGCGCGAGGCCTTGGCGCGGCTGCTGTCGATCCACGACGACATCGACGTCGTCGCCCAGACCGACAGCGTGGAGGCGACCGAGCGCGTCGTGCCGGAGGTTCGTCCCGATGTGGCCGTGCTCGACGTGCGCCTCGGCGACGGCACCGGCACGCAACTCGCCCGGTGGATCGGCCAGCACCATCCCGAGACGCGCACGATCATGCTCACCTCGTTCACGAGCGATGAGGCGCTGGTGCAGGCCTACATGGCCGGGGCCTCGGCGTTCCTGCTGAAGAGCGCGTCGATCGACGTGCTCGTCGAGCGGATCCGCGACGTCCATGCGGGCATGTCGTTCATCGATCCGGCCGACGCGCGCGCGGCGATGGGTCGGCTCGACCGCACGGGTGTGATGCGGCTCAGCCAGCTCGACACGACCGACCGCCAGATCGTCGACCTCATCGCCGAGGGTCTGAGCGACAAAGAGATCAGCCAGCGGATCCACCTCAGCCCGCAGACGGTGCGCAACCGGGTGTCGCGCATCCTCAACCTGCTCGGCAAGACCAATCGCACCCAGGTGGCCGTGATGGTCGCCTCGCTCGAACGCGACGGGGATGGCACCGGGCCCTGACGAGTCGGCACCGGCGGGCGGCGGCGGGGACGACACGCTCGGGTCGGCGCGCCCGAGGCGCAACACCGGGCCGCGGGCGTTCCGCGATGTCGGCCGCACCGACGCCGGTTCGGCGCGGCCGCTGCAGACCTCGCTGCTGCCCTCGAACGACCTGCCGGCGCTGCGCCGCACCGCGCCCCCCTCGGAGATCCTGCCCGGCGACGCGCTGGCGATGCTCCCCGCACACCTGTCGGACTACATCTGCTGCCACGTGCCCGTGCTCGACGACGAGGGCCGGATCGTCGACGGTTCGCTCGTGTGGTGGAACGACGCCTATGCCCGCGCCCGCATCAACACGGTGCGCGCCGGCCAGTCGTTGATGGCCACGTACTACGAGCCCGAGGAGGCGCTCGAGTTCTTCCGCACCGCCTGGCGCGACGGCCAGGCGCATCAGCTCTTCGAGTTCACGCCGGACACCAAGGACCGCTACCGGACGATCGACGACATCGTGCGCATCGACGTGCAGTGGGTGCGGACCGGGTCGCTGATGATGGAGATCGGCACCGACCACAGCCGGGTGACGATGCTCGAGGTGCAGCTCCACGAGCAGGAGCTGGCGATCCGCGAGGCGCTCCAGCAGCGGCTGCGCGACCACGCCCGCGCGCGCATCGCCCGCGACCTGCACGACTCGGTGATCCAGCAGCTGTTCGTCACGATCCTCGAGCTGAAGGCGGCCGAGGGTCGCGACGGCGAGACGCAGACCGCAGCGATCCGCCAGGCGATCAAGTCGGTCGACGCCACCATCACCGATCTGCGGGCGACGATCTTCGCCCTCCAGCACCACGTGGCCGTCTCCCTCGAAGACGAGCTGTGCGAGGTGATCGCGTCGTTCCGGTCGGCGCCGTTCAGCGTGGAGCTGAGCTACACCCTGGGCGTCGACCTGCCCGACGACCTCGCCGAGGACGTGCGCCTGGTGGTGCTCGAGGCGCTCGCCAACGTCGCCCGCCACGCCCGGGCCACGCAGGTGTCGGTGCCGGTCGGCCTCGACGGCCCGACGCTCGACGTGAGCGTGGTCGACGATGGTGTGGGGCCGCCGGCGGAGACCTCGCGGACGAGCGGCTTGGCCAACCTCACCGAGCGCGCCCGGGCGCACGGGGGTTGGTGCTGGCTGCGCCCGGCGCTCGGCGGCCGCGGGTCGCAGCTGCGTTGGTCGGTGCCGCTGACGAGGTGAGCGGGCTCAGGCGTAAGGGGAGGGGCCGGAGACGCGAGGACACAGGT
>DAINND010000332.1:0-3761 GCA_036736065.1 Ilumatobacteraceae bacterium | reverse complement strand
CGCGTCGTGGGACGAGCCAGCGGCGTCACCCGCGGTCGGCGCGTCTCCTGTCGCTTCGAGGATCCGGTCGATGACCGTCTGCTTCGACATCCTCGCCGACGTCTTCACGCCCAGCGCCTGCGCGATGGCCAGCAACTGGTCTTTGTCCTTGGCATCGAGGACGGACTGTTCGAACGCTTCCGCGGCCACTGGCCACCTGCTTTCTCGGGGACAGGCTGTTCCGACGCGTCACGGCCGCACGACCAGACCGACCCCGTCGGACCCACCCTGGGGCACCGACGCCCGCCACCGGAGGAGGCTGTTGCGTCAGCGGTTCGGAGGACCCGAACCCGCCGAACTGTACCGACCGGCCCGGTCGCCCGCAACGCGTCAGGCGCGGTCGACGACGAAGCGCTCGACGAAGGCCTCGATGGCGGCCAGGTCGGCCGGGAGCGCCGCAGTCCGCTCCGGCCGGTCGAACAGGTCGGCGAGATGGCTCGGCAGCGCAGGGCGCACCCCGATGGCCCGCTCGACCGCGTCGGGGAACTTGGCAGGGTGCGCCGTGGCGAGGGTGACCATCGGCTCGTCACCGGCGAGGTGGCGCGCCGCGGCGGTGCCCGTGGCCGTGTGCGGATCGACCACCATGCCCGCCGCAGCGTGGACCCTCGCGATCTCGGCGAGCGTCTCGGCGTCGTCGAGGCGCATCGCCCGGAAGGTGCCGTCGATCCAGTCGCGGCGCTGGTCGGGCTCGGTGTCGAGCCGACCCGTCGAGCGGAAACGGCGCAACTGCTCGCCCGTGGTGGCGCCGTCACGGGCGTTCATCTCGAACAGCAGCCGCTCGAAGTTCGACGACACCTGGATGTCCATGCTCGGGCTGAGCGTCGGGACGACCTCGGCGGTGCGCATGTCGTTGTCGCGCAGGAACCGGGTGAGGATGTCGTTGGTGTTGCTGGCCACGACGAACTGCTCGATCGGGGCGCCCATCCGTCGGGCGATCCAGCCCGACAACACGTTGCCGAAGTTGCCGGTCGGCACGCAGAACGTGAGCGGGGTCGACAAGGCGCGGCAGGCCGCCACGTAGTACACGACCTGGCTCATCACCCGCGCCCAGTTGATGCTGTTGACGGCGCTGAGTCGCTGCGACTCGCGGAACGGCGCGTCGTTGAACATCGCCTTCACGAGGTCCTGGCAGTCGTCGAAGGTGCCCTCGACCGCGACGGTGCGCACGTTGGGCGAGTCGACGGTGGTCATCTGCTTGCGCTGCACGTCGCTCGTGCGGCCGTGCGGATAGAGGATGACGATCTCGACGTTCGCGCAGGCCTTCACCCCGTCGATCGCGGCCGAGCCGGTGTCGCCGCTCGTGGCACCCACGATCCGGATGCGCTCGCCGCGCTGGGAGAGCACGTGGTCGAACAGCCGGCCGACGAGCTGCAGGGCGACGTCCTTGAACGCGAGGGTGGGGCCGTGGAACAGCTCC
This sequence comes from Ilumatobacteraceae bacterium, assembly GCA_036736065.1. Classification (GTDB taxonomy): domain Bacteria; phylum Actinomycetota; class Acidimicrobiia; order Acidimicrobiales; family Ilumatobacteraceae; genus VFMC01. Next base: position 2,305 of record DAINND010000332.1, on the reverse strand, counting down.
TGCACGAAGTGGTGGTCGTCCACCTGCACGAGCGGCACGGTGGCCGGGTGACGGAACGTCGCGTACGCCTCACGACACAGCCGGTCGAGCGTGTCGCGGTCGAGGTCGTCGCCCACGAACGGGGCGATCACCGCGGCGGCCAGCTCGGCGTACGAGGCGTCGCGGTCGACGGTGGGCAGACTCGGCCACTCGGTCGGGACGTACAGGCCACCGTCGTTCGCGAGGCCGGCGAGGAGGACGTCGGCGAAGCCGAGCTCCGGCGCCGTCCCGCGGGTGCTCACGTAGCGCACGTCAGGCCCCGATCACGCGCAGGAGGCCGCCGACGTTGCGCACGACGTCGAGCTCGCGCAACTCGCGCATCGTGGCCTGCACGGCCGACTCCTTGGCCTCGTGGGTGATGAACACGAGCCGGGCGTCGGGCGCGTTGCCCTCCTGCTCGGCGGCGCGGATGCTCACACCGTGCCGGGCGAACACGCCCGTCACGGCGTGCAGCACGCCAGGCTTGTCGGCGACGTCGAGGCTCAGCAGGTACTCGGCCGAGGTCTCGTCGATCGGGAGCGTGACCGCCTTGCCGAAGGTACCGATCGCGCCGTGGGTGCCCTTCGAGAGGTTGACGGCGGCGGCGATGACGTCTCCGAGCACGGCGCTGGCCGTCGGCGAGCCCCCGGCCCCGCGCCCGTAGAACATGAGCGACCCGACCGCCCGACCCTCCACGAACACGGCGTTGTAGCTCTCTCGGACGCTCGCGAGCGGGTGGGTGACGGGCACCATCGCCGGGTGCACGCGCACGGCGACCTCACCGGTGGTGTCGACCCGCTCGGCGATGCCGAGCAGCTTGACGACGTAGCCCAGACGACGGGCCATGGCGATGTCGTGCTGGGTGATGCGGCTGATGCCCTCGTGGTAGACGTCACCGGCCACGACACGGGCGCCGAAGGCGATGGTGGCGATGATCGCCGCCTTCGCACCGGCGTCGAAACCCTCGACATCGGCGGTGGGGTCGCGCTCGGCGTACCCGAGCGCCTGGGCCTCGGCGAGCACGTCGCCGTAGGCAGCGCCCTCCTCGGTCATCTTCGTGAGGATGAAGTTGGTGGTGCCGTTGACGATGCCCATCACACGGGTGATCGGCTCGCCGCGCAGGCTCTCCCTGAGCGCGCGCACCAGCGGGATGCCCCCGGCGACGGCCGCCTCGAACAGCAGGCCGACCCCGGCCGCGTCGGCTGCGGCGAACAGCTCGGCCCCGATGTTGGCGAGCAGCTCCTTGTTGGCCGTCACGACCGGCTTGCCGTGCGCCATCGCGGCGCCGATGAGCTCACGCGCCGGCTCGATGCCGCCCATCACCTCGACGACGAGGTCGATCTGCGGGTCGACCACCACGGCATGGGCGTCGCGGGTGAGCACCCCGGGCGGCAGCGCCACGGCGCGCTCGCGGCTGACGTTGCGCACCGCGACAGCGGCGATCTCGAGCCGAAGCCCGGTGCGCGCCTCGATGGCATTGGCCTGTTCGGAGACGAGCTGCACCAGTGCAGCTCCGACGTTGCCGCAGCCGAGCAGACCGATCCGGACCAGGTTCCCGTGTTGAGCCACGAGTGGAGGCTACGGACTCACGGCAGCCGAAACGAACCTTTTCGCGGCGTTCGGGCCGTGCTGCGAGACGGGGGCGTCACCGGCCGAGTGGGCCGTGCACCCGTTCGAGCCCGGCGACGACGTCGTCGAAGCGGCGCCGGTCGAGGATCGCACCCTCGCGGCGCACCTGGCGAGCGGCGACGGCGAGCAGCCGTTCGAGCTTGGCGTAGCTCGGCCGCCCTTCGCGGTCCCACGGCCCGGTGCCCACCGGCACCTGGGGCTCGTGGTCACGTTGCTTGGAGGTGAGCGCCACGCCGACGAGGTGCTGGCCGCGATGGCCGACGATCAGCACGGGGCGGTCCTTGCCCTGTGTGGGGTCGTCTTCGAAGGGCACCCACGTCCACACGACCTCACCGGGGTCCGGGTCTCCGTCGAGGTCGGGGCGGTAGGCCACCTCCACCCCGCCGGCGGCAATGTCGCTCGACGCCGGACGCGAGCCCTCGGACGCAGGACGGCCCCCGGTCGTGCCCGTAGGGCGGGGGGGCATGGAAGACGGCGGAGGGGGGGGAGGGCGCCGGGGAGGCAATCGTGGAGGCGGGCTCGTGGCCCACGCCGCTCACCACCGGCATCGGGCAGGCCGCCACCGCACGCGCGACGCGCTCGTCGTTGAAGCTCCAGAGGTCCTCCAGCGAGCCCCCGCCTCGCACCAGCAGCACCACGTCCACCTCGCGCCTGCGCG
>DAINND010000331.1:0-3843 GCA_036736065.1 Ilumatobacteraceae bacterium | reverse complement strand
GGCTCGCACGGGCATGCTCGTCGGCAGGTCGCTCTCCTCGGTCGGCGCGCGCGTCGATCTGAAGCTGGCCGTGGTCGGCGGTTCGGTGGCGCTCGGCTTCGGCCAGACCTTCTTCGACGCGGCGCAGGCCGAGCTCGACGCGCGGGCCAAGCTCTCGTTCACTCGGGGGTTCCGGATCGTTCCGGCCCAGCTCGGCGACGGCGCCACGCTGATCGGGGCGGGCGCCCTCGCCCGGTTTGCGAGCGCGCCGCCTACCCGCAGGTAACATCGGAGCATGCGTCCGACCTACACCCACGAAGCAGAGGCCTACCGCGAGAAGGTCCAGGCGTTCCTCGCCGAGAAGCTGCCGTCCAACTGGCGGGGCATGGGTCAACTCGAGGGAAGCGACCTGGAGGCCTTCGTCGCCGAGTGGCGCCAGACCCTGTTCGAGGGCGGCTACCTCGCCCCGAGCTGGCCGGTCGAGTTCGGAGGAGGCGGCCTGTCGGCGCTCGAGCAGGTCATCCTCGGCGAGGAGTTCGCCCGTGCCGGCGTGCCCACGGGGGGACCGAACGACGTGTTCGGCATCCAGATGCTCGGCAACACCTTGCTCCAGTGGGGAACCCCGGAGCAGAAGGCTCACTACCTGCCCCGGATCCTCTCCGGCGAGGACACCTGGTGTCAGGGCTACTCCGAGCCGAATGCCGGCAGCGACTTGTCCAACCTCGGTCTCCGCGCCCAGCTCGACGGCGACCAGTGGATCCTGAACGGCCAGAAGATCTGGACCTCCGCCGGCCACCTCGCCGACCACATCTTCACCCTGGCCCGCACGGATCCGGATGCGCCGCGGCACAAGGGCATCTCGTTCCTGCTCGTCGACATGCGCCAGCCCGGCATCGAGGTCCGTCCGATCCGGATGATCTCGGGCGAGAGCGAGTTCAACGAGGTCTTCTACACCGACGCCACGACGCCGCAGGACGAGGTCGTCGGTGGTGTCAACAACGGCTGGGCCGTGGCGATGACGCTGCTCGGCTTCGAGCGCGGTGAGGCAGCTGCCACGATGCCCATCCGCTTCCAGGCCGAGCTCGACCGCCTGCTGCTGCTCGCGAAGGAGCGTGGCGTCGCCGACGACCCGCGGATCCGTCAGCGCCTCGGCGCGTGCTACGCCAAGGTGCAGATCATGCGCTTCAACGGCATGCGCGTGCTCACCCGCTTCCTCGGTGGCCACCACCCCGGCCCGGACGGGGCGATCTCGAAGCTCTACTGGAGCGAGTACCACAAAGAGGTCACCGAGCTCGCCGTCGACATCCTCGGCGCGAGCGCGCTCATCCCCGAGGGGCGTAAGCCGGCGTCGAGCTTCCAGGCCGACGATGCCGGCGCACCCAACACCACGTGGAGCTGGGTGGGCACGTTCCTGAACGCCCGGGCCGGCACGATCTATGCCGGGTCGTCGCAGATCCAGCGCAACATCATCGGGGAGATGGTGCTCGGCCTCCCGAAGGAGCCCCGCTGACCGCGGGCGCGCAGCTCTCCTTCGGCCAGGTCCTCGGGCTGGTCCGAGCCGTGGGCCGTCGCCCCGACCTGTGGGGCACTGCCCTGCGCCAAGTGGTGCGCCTCGCGCCCTCCGGATGGTGGCGTCGAGCCCCTTTCCTCCCGGTGCCGTCGGGGCCCTACCTCGAGTTCCGTGCCGTCACCCAGTACGGCTCGGGGGATCGACCACCCACCCCGTCGGATGTGGTGAACTACCTGTCGTGGTGCAAGCGGGTGGATCGATGATGCAGCGACGGCGTCGCAGCGCCGCAGCGCACACGCGGTGGCGAAGGTAGCTGCCCACCATGCCGAGCGCGCTGGTCCTCAATGCGACGTACGAGCCGCTCTCGGTAGTTCCCGCACGCCGTGCCGTCTGGCTGGTGCTCGCGGACAAGGCGGACATCGTCGAGCACGATGGTGGCGAGTTGCGCACGGTGTCGCGGACCGTGCCCGTGCCCTCGGTGATCCGTCTGCGCTACGTGGTGCGCGTCCCGTACCACCGCCGTGTCGCACTGTCGCGGAGGGCGGTCTTCGCCCGCGACGACCATCGTTGCCAGTACTGCGGTGGTGCGGCCGACTCGATCGATCACATCGTGCCGCGTTCGCGCGGTGGCGGGCACTCGTGGGACAACGTCGCGGCGGCCTGTCGGCCCTGCAACCTGTCCAAGCGCGATCGCACTCCTGCAGAGGCCGGCATGCCGCTGGCTCGTCCCGCCAGCATCCCGCGCGAGCTCGCGTGGGTCAACGTCGCCGTGCAGCGAGTGCCGGACACCTGGAAGCCCTATCTCGCCCGGGCGAGCTGAGCGCGCCGTTGTCGCGTACGTGCCGGGAGTTGGGGCGGTGAGCGATGTGCGCGGAGCCGGGTCCACCGACGAGCGTCGGGAGTGGTCGTTCGAGCGATGCACGGCGTCGGCTGGGGCGCTGCACGGGTGGGAGCCGCCGCCAGGCGCCCGGGTGGCGAGATGGTGCGACGTCGACGCGCCGGCGCTCGTGGTGGGCTCCGCGCAGCGCGAGGCGACGAGCGACGCGGTGGCATGCGCTCGTCGCGGTGTCGACGTCGTCCGTCGTCGCAGCGGTGGCGGCGGTGTGCTGACCTGGCCCGGCGAGCTCGTCTGGCTCGACGTCGTCGTGCCGGTGGGGGACCGTCTGTGGGACGACGATGTCGGGCGGGCGATGTGGTGGCTCGGTGAGGTGTGGGCCGCTGCCCTGCGGTCCTGCGGCCTCGACGAGATCGACGTCCACCGTGGTCCGCTCGTGAGGTCTCCCTGGTCGTCGACCGTGTGCTTCGAGGGCCTCGGACCGGGCGAGGTGACCGTCGGCGGGCGCAAAGCGGTCGGCATCAGCCAGCGCCGGACGCGCCGATGGGCGTGGATGCAGGCGTCGGTGCACCTGCGTTGGCGGGGTGACGTCGTGCGGTCGCTGGTGGTCGACCCGACCGATGATGCACCGGAGCTGCGCACTCCGTTCTGCCTGGCAGACGAGCTCGTCGACCCGCTCCGGCGCGCGCTGGAACAGCAGCTCGCCCTCGTCTGAGACGGGAGCCGGCGGCTCCCGGCCTGGGCGCGGCGTGTCAGGGGGAGTAGGTCGTGGCAGCGCCCTCGGCCTTGGCATCCTTGCGACGGTCGATGCCCGCCTTGACGAGGATGATCGGCAGGAGGAACCCGGCCAGCAGCGCACCGAGCCAGACGATGACGGTGGCGGCGAGCCAGGTGGTGACACCCTCGATGTCGAAGCCGTCGGTGAGGGCGTCGGTGACCAGCAGGCCCACGTAGGTCGTGACCAGTGCGATCGCGCCGAGCAGCGCCGGTGCGTTCTTGCGAGCGATGTTGACGACCAGCGGACCGGCGATGACCGCCACGACGGTGAAGATCGCGACGGCGAGCAGGAACGGTCCGGGCTCGGCGGTCATGTCCTTGAGCACCCAGACGGCGATCAGCAGGCCGATCGCGTTGGCGACCAGGTGGATGGCGGTGGAGATGAGGAATCTGATCACGTCGGCAGCATAACCATCGAGGTGACACTGGCAAGTGAACGCTCGATTTTCCTCCCTGAGGGGTGAGCGGGGGGTAGGATGATCGGCGCCGCAGGCCGCTGCCGGGGTCAGCCCTGGGTGCGGCGGCACCACGGCGTCCCGGTCCGTTGCTGACTCCCGATCGCGGCGGACCGGGACTTGCCGCGCCCATGGGACCGATCGGGCGGTGCCGGCGTGATCGATGCGACCGACCTGCTGACGTAGCCCGTCGTGGCCGTCGACCGGCGAGACCGCTCGGGTGTCGGGGCGGCCCTGGGGGGGTGGATCCGGTGGTCTTCGGTGGTGACCGCAGGGTGGTCCGTGGG
>DAINND010000330.1:0-3844 GCA_036736065.1 Ilumatobacteraceae bacterium | reverse complement strand
CAGAGCCGTCGTTCGTTGAAGCCGGTGCCGCTGAAGTACTCGGCGCGCCACGCCGCCGAGGTGACGTCCCCGCTGCAGGTCGACAGGGTCTGCTCGATGGTGCCGCCGATCGAGGCGTTGCCGGTGGTCTCGTAGTACTCGACCACCACCTCGCGAGTGCCGGCGGTGAGGGTGCGCTGGACACGTTGGAGGCTCGTCGCATTCGTCCACATGGAAGCCGGCGTGATGAGCTCACCGTCGAGGTAGATCCGCACGCCCTGGTCACCACTCACCCAGAAGTCCCATGTGCCAGCGCTGAAGTCCATGAGCCGCGTCCAGCGGGCGCTGAAGTTGTCGGCCGGGACCCGCCAGTCGGGGGTGCCGCTGCCCCAGTTGGCGACGGGCGTCGCGGCAGTCTCCGAGCGGCAGAGCCGTCGTTCGTTGAAGCCGGTGCCGCTGAAGTACTCGGCGCGCCACGCCGAGGCGTTGACGCCGCCGCTGCAGACCGAGGGTGTCTGTTCGATGGTGACGCCGATCGAGGCGTTGCCGGTGGTCTCGTAGTACTCGACCACCACCTCACGAGCGCCGGCGGTGAGCGTGCGCTGGACCCGTTGAGCCGTCGCCGCGCTGGTCCAGGCCGACGTGGGCGTGATGAGCTCGCCGGCGAGGTAGATCCGCACGCCCTGGTCGCCACTCACCCAGAAGTCCCAGGTGCCTGCGGTGAAGTTCATCGTGCGCGTCCAACGGACGCTGAAGTTGTCCGCCGGCACCCCGGTCGCCGGCGAGCCACTGCCCCAGTTGAACGACGGAGCAGCCACGTTCTCGTCCCGGCACAGCACCCGAGTGCCGAACGAGGTGCCGGTGAAGTACTCCGCCTGCCAGCCGTTCACGCTGCCCGGGCAGGAGGCGATGGTGGTGGTCGGAGGGATCGTGGTCGTGGTCGTGGTCGTGGTGGTGGTGGTCGTCGTCGTGGTGGTCGGCGGCGGGGGTGACAGCGCCACCGAGAAGTCCATCCTCGCCGAGCTGACCAGTTCGAAGTACTCGATGGTGACGGTGTGCTGGCCCGCCGTCATCTGTCGGCGGATGAGGTTCTGCTCGTAGCTGCGGGCGACCCAGACGGAGGCGACGAGGACGCCGTCGATGAACAGTCTGAAGCCGTCGTCGGATCCGATCGTGAAGTCGTACGAGGCGTCCTGGAAGTCCATCACCCTCGTCCAACGGGCACTGAAGTAGTCGTTGGGCACCGAGGCGCTGGGTGAGCCGCTGCCCCAGTTGCCGCCGGGGACGACCTCGTCGCGGCACAGGGCGAGGCGCGCAGGGTCGAGGCTCGTGCCGGCGTAGTACTCGGCTCGCCAGTTCGGGGTCGCCGGGCACTGGGCAGGAGGAGGTGTGGTGGTGGCCGGAGGCGGCGTCGTGCCACCGGGCCCGTCGACCGCGACAGGCCGCGGCACCACTTCCCAGTGGTTGACCCCGTAGTCTCCGTTCTCCTTCACCTGCACGATCGCCGAGCTCGCCATGCTCGGCAGGCCCTCGCTCGTCACGCTGTCGATCTTGAACGTGTGCATCACCACAGGGTTGGTGAGGCCCACCTGGAACGTGCCGGGCAGCACGTTGCCCAACTGGATGTCGGCCGCGACGACGCCGCTCGTGAACTGCACGGTCTTGTTGGCCGCGCTGGCCGCAGGGATGGACATGCTGACCATGCCCTGGGGCACATACACGTACCCCGGGATCCGCACCTCGGACGCACCGGTGGAAGCGAGGTCGACCTCGAGCACGAAGTCCACGTCCCGTAGCGGCAGGTACCCGTGGTCGGACGCAGGCGTCGTCGCGCCGTTGGCCGACACGCGCGAGGCCTGCACGGCCAGGATGTCCGACACGTAGTCCGTGGCCGGCGAGGGCCCGGCGCCGTCGTCATCGAAACCGTTGACCGATACGAGCGACACGCCGGCCGAGCTCGCCGTGGCCGTGTCGAGCGGATCGACGTAACGCTTGTTGAACACCACGGTGGGGCCGTTGCCGGCGCCCCAACCGGCGATGTCGAGCCGCGCGTAGTGGCCCAGCACGAAGGTCGCCCCGAGGCCGCTGATGCCGTGCACGGCGGGTGCGTCCGTGGCGTAGAACGCCGCTTCCTGGTCGGTGCTGCAGCCCTGGTCCGTTCCGTCACCGATCACGACCTTGACGTTGCCGCTGATCGTGATCGGCCGTTCGAAGTAGTAGACGCCCGACGTGAAGAAGACGTCGATGTTGCCGCTGAGGTCGAGCGCGTCCGGGTAGGTGCCCGGGAAGTAGACGCGGCAGGGTCGGGTCGGGCTGAAGCCCGCAGGCATGACGTGCCCGCTCGAGGGTCGTGCGGCCACCAGGCGGGCGGGGAGCCGAGGCGCCCAGATGCGTGCGCCCTGCTGGGTCGGCGCGGTGTTGCCCCACCACGCGGACGCAGGTGAGGCGCCGGACTGCGGGTAGGCGGCACCGGTCAGCCACCCGCCGGTGGGGACGGCAGAGCCGGTGATGAGGGTGCCGATCGAGTAGGGGATCGAGTCGCTCGCGAACTGACGCGTGGACGACAGCCGGTAGCACGTCGTGGTGACGGAGGCGGGCAGTCCCTCGGTGGCCACTCGGACACCGTTCGCTGCGTTCGAGGAGCCGCACTGCCGGTAGAGGGCCTGGGTGTTGGCGAGTGCGAGGCGAGTGGCGCCGCGCACGGCTTCGGTGCGGCGGGCCTTCTCGCGCGCGACTGCGCCCTGCTTGGCGGCGGCGATGCCGACGTCGAGCAGGGGCAGGGTGAGCATCGAGACCAACATGGTGAGGACGAGCACCAGCACCAGCGCGGCGCCCTTGTCGCGCGGCTCCGACCGTCGGGCGGCCACTCGTCGACGCCGGCGCTCAGTCACGGCTCTTCACCGTGGTCGCCGAGCGGGTCACGATCGTGGAGCCCGCAGCTCCGCTGACGGTGACGGTCACCGATTGGACGAGGCCTACCGTCACGACGCCGTTCTGGCAGGCGCCGTTGACCCACTGGCCGGGTGCGTCGAGGGTGCTCGCGGGCACGTAGCGCTGGTAGGAGATCGTGGCAGCGTTGGACGGCAGCCCGTGGGCCTGCAGCGCCGCAGCCATCTCCGCCGTGTAGCTGCACGCCATGGGCGCCTGATTGATCCGCGCGAAGGCGTCGGTGATGGTGCGCTCGACGGTCGCGGTCGTGCGGGTCCGGGTGGAGGTCTGCGACGAGGCGAACATCGCGCCGAACAGGGCGGTCGAGGCGATGCCCAGGATCGCGACGGCCACCGTCACCTCGACGAAGCTGATGCCGGCATCCCGCTGGGCGCGGCAGTCACGAGCTGCGCGCTCGTCGCCGGTCGCCTCCGTTCGGCGCCACGGGCAGCGGAGCCGGCTCATCGGTCCACCACCGTGAGCGTGCACGACACGGCCTCGTTGGCCGCCACCTGGACCCGGACGCCGGTCCACCCGCCGTCGACCGGGAATGTCGTCGCCGAACGTGTCGAGGGCCCAGCGCGGCAGGTCCACTCGGACGGGCGCAGACCGTCGAGCAGCGACGTGACGGTCGGCGAGATGTCGACCACCACGGCGGCGCCGGTGGTCACCGGGAAGTCGAAGGTGACGCGGGTGTTCACGTTGTCCGTCGTGAGGATCCGCCCGGTGGAGGGCAGCGGGGCGCCCTGCGGGGTTGCGACCGCAGTGTTCTGGTAGGACACCGCCGTCGCCAGCGGCCCGCCCTGGTACTGGGTCTGGACCGTGACGGTTCCGCCGCAGGCGGCGAGGGCCACGGCGCGCAGCGCCGACACGCACTGGTCGAAGGTAGGCCGCAGGTAGAGGATGGCCTGGATCGCGTAGCGGTGGGCGCCGGTCG
>DAINND010000329.1:0-3862 GCA_036736065.1 Ilumatobacteraceae bacterium | reverse complement strand
GACGTGCGCCGCGTGCTCGACCGCTTCGTGTCGTCGCGCCGGGTGCGCAACGTCGACCCGCTCGCCCCCTGGCTCGAAGCGCTGTCGGTGGTGCGCCTCGGGCTGCGCTCCCCCGACGATGTCGAGGACAGCTACGAGGGCGACGTCAGCGGCCTGGCCGAGGTGCTGCCGCAGTTCGAGGCCGCCCTCGACGACCAGCGGGCCCTCGACTTCGACGGGCAGATCGTCGCCGCCATCCGCCTGCTGCTCACCGACCCGGCAGCCAGGCGCACTGCGCAGCGCGCCTGCCGCGTCCTCCTCGTCGACGAGTTCCAGGACCTCACACCCGCCCATCTGCTGCTCGTGCGCCTGCTCGCCGGCCCGGAGCGAGCCGTGTTCGGGGTGGGCGACGACGATCAGACCATCTATGGCTACAACGGGGCCGACCCCGCCTGGCTCATCGACTACCACGAGTTGTTCCCCGGATCCGGCGAGCACCCGCTCGAGGTCAACTACCGCTGCCCCGGCGATGTCGTCGCCGGCGTCGACCGCCTGCTGCGACACAACCGGCGACGCGTGCCGAAGACCATCCGGGCGCACCACGTCGCGCACCACGGCATGACCCGACTCCCCAGCGCCGACCCGCTCACCACGACGGTCGGACAGATCGTCTCAGCCGTCGAGGCCGGTCGCGACCCGGCGGACATCGCCGTGCGCGCCCGGGTCAACGTGGTGCTCGTCCCGGTGCAGGTCGCGCTGGCCCAGCGCGGCGTCCCGGCAGTCTCGGTGCGCGGCAGCGCGTTCCTCGACCGAACCGCCGTCCGCGCCGCGTTGGCCTGGCTGCGCCTCGCCGCGGCGCCGGCGGCACGGCTCGAACCGGACGACCTCGCCCAGGCGCTGCAGCGACCGTCGAGGTCGCTGCACCCGCGCATCGCCTCGTGGGTGAGCGAGCAGCGCTCCGTGCGCGATCTCGACCGATTGGCGGCTCGGGTCACCTCCGAGCGCGATGCCGCATCGGTGGCCGCCTTCGCTGCCGACGTCGACCGGGTCCGCGCCGCGGCGCAGCGCTCGACCGCAGAGGTCCTCGACCTCGTGATCGACGGCATCGACCTGGCCGGGACGCTTGCCACGTTCGACCGCAACCGACGTGGCATGAACACCTCGTCCCAGAGCGACGACCTCGTGGCCCTCAGCCAGTTGGCCCACCTGCACCCCGACCCGGCGACGTTCCCGGCGTGGCTCGCCGAGCAACTCGCCGGGCCGCGGACCGATGGCGGGGTCACACTGGCAACCGTGCATCGGGTCAAGGGCCAGGAATGGCCGCTGGTGGTCGTCCATCTGGCCGACGAAGGCCAGTTCCCCCATCGTCTCGCCGACGACCACAGCGAGGAGCGCCGGCTGTTCCACGTCGCCCTCACCCGCGCGAGCGATCAGGTCGTCGTCGTGTCGTCGGCCCAGGCGCCCAGCCGGTTCCTGGCCGAGCTCGACCACGAGCCGCCTCCGGAGGGCACAGCCGACCCGGCCGCAGGCGGTGGGACCGCCACCTCCCCGGGGGTGCGCAGCACGCGGACGCGCCGGCCCGCCGCCGCGGCCGCCCCCGCCGAGCTGGCTCCCGCCGACGCCGCGCTGTTCGCCGCGCTGCGCACGCTTCGCGACCGGCTTCGTCGCGGCAAGCCCGCCTACACGGTGTTCGACAACGCCACCCTGCTCGCCATCGTCGCCGGGCGTCCCACCACGCTCACCGACTTGTCCCGCGTACGCGGCATCGGGCCGGCCAAGCTCGAGCAGTACGGCCAGGAGGTGCTCGCCGTCGTGGCCGAGCACAGCGGCGGTGCGCCGACCGCACCCTGATCGGCGAGCGCGATCGCCAGCAGCGACGTCAGGCGTCGACGAGCACGAACATCAGCTCGCACTCGCAGGCCACCTGGTCGCCGAGCAGCGCTCTGCCGCTCCCTTTGCCGGCGCGCGCCGACATCCGACCGAGCTCGACCTCGAGGGTCAGGGTGTCACCGGGGCCCACCTGACGGCGGAAGCGGGCGCCGTCGAGACCCCCGAACAGCGGCAGGCGGCCGGCGAAGCGCGAGTCGGCGAGCACGGCGATGGCCCCGACCTGCGCGATGGCCTCGCACATCAGCACACCGGGCAAGGTGGGCCGGCCCGGGAAGTGGCCTTCGAAGAACCACTCGTCTCCGCTCAAGGTCCACGTGCCGCGAGCCGACTGCCCGGGCTCGAGCGCCGTCACGGTGTCGACGAAGAGGAATGGCGGACGGTGCGGCAGCAGGTCCGTAGGGGCCGGCAGCGCAGCACTCACGTGCCCACGGCCTCGAGCAGTCGGACCGGAGTGTCCTTGGGGCTGATCTTGTACCAGACCTGGGCCAGGGTGCCGTCCGGCGCCACGAGGAAGGCGGAGCGCTCGATGCCCATGTAGACCTTGCCGTAGTTCTTCTTCTCCTTCCACACCCCGTACGCCTCTGCCACGGCGTGGTCGAGGTCGCTCAGCAGCGGGAAGTTCAGGTCGTACTTCGAGCGGAACCTGGCAAGGGCCGCCACCTTGTCGGGGCTGAGGCCGAGGATCACGGTGTCTCCCACCTGCCCGGCGATGTCGCGTAGACCGCACGCCTGTTGCGTGCACCCCGGCGTATCGGCCTTCGGGTAGAAGTAGACGAGCACATGGCGACCACGGAGGGCGGAGAGCTCGACGATGGCTCCGTCCTGGTCGGACAGGGCGAACTGGGGGGCGGGATCGCCGATCGACAGCATGCCCGCACTGTACGGGCGGCGGGCCCGGCTAGCCGAAACGCAGCCGTCGTCGGGCGTGGGCGTGGTAGTGGCTCGGGATGGATCGCAGGTTGTCGTCGATCCAGACCTCGTGGCCGAAGCGCTCGGCGACGACAGCGAGCAGGGTGGCGTGCAACTGCTCGCGGACCTCGGCAGGTGGCTCGGGATCGTGGACCCTCCAGACCACCATCGGCACGGAGCACGACTCGCACTCGGCCACCCAGCACAGCTCGTCGTCGTGGTACCACTCCGTCAGCCGAGCCGCCTCGCACAGCTCACACCCCGCACCTGCCACCTCGTCAGCATGCCCGATCCTCGCCCGGGCGCGTGAACGGGGGCCCCGGGGGGCCCCCGTCCACGACCCGAGCGTTGCTCAGAGGAGCGTGGTGACGTCGATGCTCGGCGGCACGATGACGGCATCGATCACGTGGATCACACCGTTCGACGCCATCACATCGGTGGCGACGACGTTCGCCTCGTTCACCTTCACACCGCCATCGGTGCTGAGCGTGATGTTCTCACCCTGGACCGTGGCGACGTCGCCGGCGGCGACATCGGCGGCGAGCACCTTGGCCGGAACCACGTGGTAGGTGAGGACGGCCTTCAGGGCCTCGACGTTCTCGGGAAGGAGCAGGGCCTCGACCAGACCCTCGGGCAGGGCGTCGAAGGCGGCATTGGTCGGGGCGAACACCGTGAACGGGCCCTCACCCTGCAGGGTCTCGACCAGACCGGCGGCCTGGACCGCCGCGACCAGTGTCGAGAAGTCCGGGTTGCCGGAGGCGACGGCGACGATGTCACCGGCAGCGGCGGGGGCGGTGGTCTCCACGGCCATCGTGGTCTCGGGTGCGGCCGTCGTGGCGGCGGTGGACTCGTCATCGCCACAAGCGGCGAGGAACAGGGCCGACGTCGTGACCGCTGCGACGAGCAGCGTGCGCGAACGCTTCATGGGGGTCTCCTTCAGTGGGGGGTTCACGTGCCGCCCTTGCGGACGGCATCTGGTGTTCGGAGCCGAGGACGCCGCGGATGCGCCCGCCGGCATGCCGATCGTCACACCAGCGGGCCCATCGTCGTCCCCTCGGATCGTTCCCTGGGGGCGAGCCCCCTG
>DAINND010000328.1:0-3864 GCA_036736065.1 Ilumatobacteraceae bacterium | reverse complement strand
GCCCGTGGATTCTCCGGTGACTGCCTGATCCTCGACGAGGCGTACCTGCTTCCGGCGGCGGCGATGGCGGCGCTGCGGCCGACGCTGTCGGCAAGGCCGAACCCGCAGGTGTGGTACACGACCTCGGCACCGCAGACGATCGACGAGAGCTCTGAGCAGGTCCGCCGACTCCGTGCCCGTGCTCAGTCCTCCGAGCCCGGCCGCCTGTATAGGGTCGAGTGGTCGAACGAAGCCAACGTCAACCCGGCTGACCCGGAGACTTGGGCGAGGGCGAACCCCGGCCTCGGCATCCGCATCGACCCCGAGTTCGTCGAGGCCGAGCAGCAGACCCAGCCCGCCAAGGTGTTCGCCGTCGAACGGCTGGGCGTGTGGCTGACCGAGTCGGAGTCGTCGAAGATCCCGATCGAACGCTGGGCCGAGCTCGGCGCCGACGACGCCGCCTGCGACATCGACGACCAGCTCGTCTTTGGCATCGACATGCCCCCCGACCGCAGCTGCGTCACCTTCGCAGTGTCCGACGGGACGACCGTCGAGCTCGCCGAGCAGGTGCCGACGGAACGAGCTGCTGCGTGGATGATCGAACGCTGGGAGCGTTGGCAGCCAGTAGCCGTGGTTCTTGACGCTATGGGTCCGGCCAGTTCGCTGATCCCCGAGCTGGTCAACGCCGGGGTGCGCGTGGAGGTGACCCGTACTCGCGACTTCGTCGCAGCCTGCGCCCGGTTCTACGACGCCGTCATCGCCGGGACAATCAAGCACCGGCGTCAACCCCTGTTGACGCTTGCCGTTGGTGCTGCGCACACGCGTCCGGTCGCCGACGCCTGGGCGTGGACACGCAAGTCGATCCAAGCCGACATCAGTCCGTTGGTTGCCGCCAGCGTCGCCCTGTGGGGTGCGACCACCCTCGAGCCAGCCTCTGAGACCGACGGACAACCCAAGCCGCTCGTGGCGTACTAGGAGCAACGTGGACCTCTCAGACGTGCTGAAAGCGGCGGGTGTCGTCGCGCTCACCGCCGCCGGGTTCACCGTCGGTGTCACGGTCGGCCTCGCGGTCCTCGGTGTCCTCGTGCTCGCCGCCGGCGTCCTGATGGAGCGCTGACGTGGCCCTGTTCCGTGTTCGCCGCCAGCCGCGGGCCGAGGAGCGGTCCTACGCGATGTCGCAGCTGTCCGCACCCTGGTCGGGTGTGGTGCTGGCCGACTCCGGCCGGGTCGTCACGGTCGATCGTGCCCTGCACGACGACGCCGTGTGGGCCTGTGCGGACCTGTTGGCGTCATCTGTGGCCTCGTTGCCGGTCGATGTGGTCCGTGTGGACGGCGATGCACGCCGCGCGGTGACGCCTGTGCCGTCCCTGATCGCCTCGCCGAGCGCGGTGGTGACGACGGACGTGTGGCTCTACTCGGTGGCGTTCTCGATGGTCACCGACGGTTCGGCCTGGGGCCGGGTCACTGCGACCAACGAGCGGGGGTTCCCGACAGCGATCGAGCTGCTGAACCCCGGCGCGGTGCGCAACCGCCGCCTGGTCGACGGCATCCCGACGGTCGACTTCGAGGGCGAGCAGCTGCAGCGGTGGCCGAACGGCGACCTGTGGCACGCCCCCGGCAAGGTCGTCCCCGCCGGGTCGTGGTACGGCCTGTCCCCGATCGAGTACGGGGCCAACGAGATCGACGCCAGTCTGGCGATCCAAGCCTACGGCGGCCGGTTCTACACCGACGGCGGCCACCCGTCGGCGATCGTCTACACCGATCAGACCATCGACGCCGACTCGGCGCAGAAGATCAAGCAGGCGTGGCTGAAGGCGACCAGCGGCTCGCGTGAGCCGGCGGTGTTCGGCTCCGGCTGGAAGTACGAGTCGATCCAGTCCAGCCCCGAGTCGGCGCAGCTGATCGAGGCGAAGCGGATGGCGGCGGTGCAGATCGCCCGTCGTTTCATGGTGCCGCCGGCGATGGTGTTCGCAGCGATGTCGGGTGAGTCGATCACCTATCAGAACGTCAGCCAGTCGGACCTGCAGTACCTCAAGCACAGCCTGGACCGCATCCTCGTGCGAATCGAGAAGGCGCTCGGGTCGCTGCTGCCCGGCCCGCAGCTGGTCCGGTTCAACCGTGACGCGCTGCTGCGTGCGGACACGCCGACCCGCTACGCCGCCCACCAGGTGGCGCTCACCAACGGCTGGCGGACCATCAACGAGGTGCGTGCGCTCGAGGACGAGCCGCCCTTCGACGACCCCCGGTACGACGAGCCGGGCCTGCACGGCGACACGCCGGACTCCTCCGACGACACGCCCGACGACTCGCCCGACCCTGTCGCCCCGACGACGTGAGGTTCGACATGACCCACCCGACCGACAACCTGCTCCGTGCCGCAGCCTGGGATCGCGCCGCCGCGATCGACGAGGACGCCGAGGGCCGCACCATGTTCGGGCACTTCGCCGTGTTCGACCAGTGGACCGAGATCGACTCGACCTACGAGGGCCGGTTCCTCGAGCGGATCATGCCCGGTGCGTTCGCCGACACCTTCGAGGCCAAGCGCGACAGCATCCGGGTGCTCTACGACCACGGTCGTGACCCGATGGTCGGCAACAAGCCGCTCGGCGAGGTCCTCGCCTTGCGTGAGGACGAGCGTGGCGCGGCCTACGAGGTCAGCCTGTTCGACACCGGCTACGTCAACGAGCTGCTGCCCGCCTTGAGCGCCGGCCAGCTGGGGGCGTCGTTCCGGTTCCGTGTCGTCGACGAGCAGTGGTCGACCCCGACCCGCTCGACGCCGCACAACCCCGAGCGTCTCGAGGAGCGGTCGATCACCGCCCTGGAGATCTTCGAGTTCGGGCCGGTGACGTTCCCGGCCTACGCCTCGGCGACTGCGGGTCTCCGGTCCCGCACCGACGAGTTCCTCGACGCACTCAGCGACCCGATGTTCGTCGCCCGCTTCACCGAGCGGGTCGGCATCGACGTCGCTGAGCGTGTCATCGCATCCCTGCCCGCGGCCGACGGCCCAGCGCAGATCCCATCGACCAGCGCAGCGGCCGACGGTCCCGACGCCAAGGTCACCACCACCCCGAGGGCCACGACGCTCGTCGCCAAGGCCCTCTCTGACATCACCAAGAGGAGACTCCCGTGAAGTACCTCGAGATCCTGCGGGCCAAGCTCGCGACGCTGACCGAGGAGCGTGACGCCGCCATCGCCGAGATGGAGGCAGTGACCGAGGCCGCCGTGGCCGAGGAGCGCTCCGCCCTGACCGCCGACGAGGACGTGGCGTTCGCCGCTGCCCGCTCCAAGGTCGACGAGCTGGACAACGAGATCACCGCCGTGCGCGAGCGCGTCGGCGAGCTCGAGGCCCTCGCCGCCCGCCAGCAGGACGCCGCGGTCGTCCCGCAGACCATCCAGCACATGCGCCGCACCGAGGACGCCGACAGCCTCGACCGTGACGTCTCGATGCTCAAGCCCGCCGAGGCGCGCTCCATCGCGCTGGCGACTCTCGAGCGCAAGGACGAGCTCGGCCTGGCCCCGGAGCAGCTCGACAAGGTCGAGTCCCTGCTGCGGTCGCACACCGCGGAGCTCCGCGGCGACGTCATCGCCAAGCGGATGATCCTGACGGAGAACGACGCCTACCGCTCGGCGTGGCAGAAGGCCGTCACCAGCACCACCCCCGTGTTCACCGCGGAGGAGGGCCGTGCGCTGCAGGCGTGGGACGAGTTCCGCGCCGCCAGCATCGGCACCGACACCGCCGGTGGCTTCGGCGTGCCCGTGCTGATCGACCCGACGGTCATCCTCACCGGCCAGCAGACCCTCACCCCGTGCCGTGCGATCTCGACCGTGCGGACCATCACCCCCGAAGAGTGGAAGGGTGTCAGCTCGGCGGGTGTGACCTGGAGC
>DAINND010000327.1:0-3884 GCA_036736065.1 Ilumatobacteraceae bacterium | reverse complement strand
CGGCTGTCGAGGAGCTCTTCGGTGCACACGAGGTAGGCGAGCACCTTGGCGCGGCTGATGGCGACGTTGAGGCGGTTGCGGGAGAACAGGAAGTCCAGCCCGCGTGACACGTCGGCTGCGCTCGACGCGGTCATCGAGAAGAACACGACGGGTGCTTCCTGGCCCTGGAACTTGTCGACCGTGCCCACGCGCACGCCGTCGGTGGCGGGATCTGCGGCCAGGTGCTCACGGATGAGGGCAACCTGGTCGTTGTAGGGGGCGACGACGAGGATGTCGTCGACGGTCATCACGTGCTGATCGCCCTTGCGGTCGGTGTACGTGGTGCCGAGCAGGCGGCGGATCTCGCTGACGACGACCTCGGCCTCCTCCTCGCACTCCGTCTCGCGCCCGGTGTGCTCCACGCGGAGCCACCGCAGGCCGGTGCCGAGCTCGGTGGTCTGGCGCGAGCAGTCGGGGTGGCTGGTGAGCCGGCCCTCGTAGATGTGGTCGGAGATGAACGAGCACACGTCGGGGTGCATGCGCCACGTGGTGCCGAGGAAGACGCCCCGATCGGCCGGGATGGTGGGGTGCTCGCCGAGCACGTGGTCGAGCACACTGGCGCCGGCACCGTCGGGGTGCGAGGCCTGGGTGACCTGGGCGAGCTGGAGCGGATCACCGAGCAGCACGACGTTCCTCGCCGCGGGTGCGACGGCGAGCGCGTCGGCGAGCGCCAGCTGGCCTGCCTCGTCGATCACGAGCACGTCGAGCGGTTCGTCCACCCACTCCGGGCGTGAGAACACCCACGTGGTGCCGGCGACGATGTGGAAGCCGGGGAAGGGGCTCTTCTTGTTGTCCGTGAAGTACGTGATCCGTGGGTCGGCATCGGGTGGCTTGGTGTTGCGACGAGCGATCTTCACGTCGCCGAGACCGCCTCTCTCGTCGAACACCTCGAGCACCCCGCGCAGCAGGTTGTCGATCGCGGCGTGACTCATCGCGGTGAGGCCGACCCGCAGGTTCGCGGACACGAGCGCGTGCACCACGTGTGAGCCGGTGTAGGTCTTGCCCGTGCCGGGAGGACCCTGCACCGGCAGGTAGCTGTGGTCGAGCTCGAGCACCCGCCGGCACACCTCGCCGACATCGTCGGTCAGCACCCCGTCGGCCGGGCCGCCGCCGGCGACGAACCGAGGCGCGTCGCGGCGCCGCACCGCCCTCGCCCCCCGTGACGGATAGTGCCCGGCGAGCCCCTTCGCTGCCAGGTTCGACAGCGACTCCGGCTTGTCACCCGGATCCACCCAGTCGTTGAGGACGAGCACCGTCGGGTGGACGCCGAGCTCACGGGCGCGTTCGCTCCACGACAGGTCGATCGTCCGCTCGTCGAGGTCCACGTCCTTCACGTCGGCGAAGACGAGCTGATCGTCGCCGACGCCGAAGATGACCTTGGCGCCCCGTTCACGGAACTGTCGGCCCAGCGTCTGCGGGGGGAACCGGAAGCGCGCCCGCTCGGTCAGCGGCTGACCCCTCGTGCCGAGGGGCGTCACCATGTCGACGAACTCGAGGCCGGCGATCACGTCGCCGTTGTCGAGCTGGGCGGTCGGTTCGTAGAGGGTGCGGGCGATCATCTGACTGAAGACGAACTTGCGCTCGCGCAGCCAGTAGCCGAGCAGGTCGCCCAGCAGGTGCTCCGGGGTGCCGGCGCCGAACTCGTGGAGACGCTCGACCTGTTCGTCGATGTCGGGGTAGGTCTCCTCGGGCGGCTGGATGTGGGCGGGCCGCCATGTCGTGCCGTCGGGCCGCTGTGCGACCAACCAGTCGCGCAGGGCGAGGGTGGCGCGGACGTCGTCCTCGTTGTAGGCGGCGATCGCGTGGAGCCGTGCCTCGTCGGCGTCGGAGCGCCACTTCTCGTACTCGATGACCGCGCCGGCGCCACGCGTGATGTCCTGCCGGCGTTCGAACCCTGCGAGCTGCTCGATCTTCTTGAGCCCGTACGACTCGACGCCCACCTGCATCGAGTGGGTGACCACCGTGTAGAGGTCGACGAACAGGCCGGTGTCGATGAGCTGCTGCAGCGTCGCCAGCTCCACACCGTGCTCGGACGCCAGGCCCCAGAGGGCGGAGCGCTCGGTGTGGTTGTAGTGGTACACGTGCATGCCGGGGTGCGCGGCCCGGCGGTCGCGCAGCCACACGATGAACCGGCGGGTGAGCTCGGCCTCCTCCTCCACGGAGTGCGCCCACTCGGCCTCGTAGCTCCACCCGCCCTCGGTGGCGGTGAGGTACCCGAACAGGAAGAACAGGCCGCGGTCGGCGCGCCAGAACGGATGGCCCTCGTAGTCGAGGAAGACGTCGCCGGGATCGGGCTCGGGAAGTGCGGCGAACCCGACTGGTCCGGCCTCGGCGCTCACCGGGAGGTGCTCGAAGGGCGGCACCGTGTCCTCGCCGTTGGTGCGACGCTCCACCTGCAGCACGGCCTGGCGGACGAGACGTTCGAGTCGCTCGGGCCGCACGCCGTCGACGTCGTCGTCGAGTGCTGCCAGCGACGCCATCGTGGGCACCTCGGCGGCGACGAGCCGTTCGCGGTCGGTCTTGAGGATGCCGGCCACGAACTGCAGCGAGTCCTGCTCGCGCCACACGGCCTCGCAGGTGTGCTCGAAGGTGCAGAACTGGCAGTGGTTGCACTTCACCGGCTCGGTGTCGGCGGGTTCGTCGGCGTCGAGCAGACGTGCCAGCTGCAGACGCAGCCGCCGCCAGTAGGGGCGCACCTCCTGCAGCAGGACGGTCTCGAAGTCGCCGCGACCGAGCCACACACTGAGCCGCTCGGGCGGGGTGCCGGTGAGTGCCTCGATGGCGTCGGCGTAGAAGCACAGCTGCAGCACGTGGCCGGGCTTGGCCTCCTTGCGGGCGAGCTTCGCGTCGACGGGTTCCCAGCGGGTGACGCCGTGCTCGTCCACCCGTCGTTCGACGAAGTCGGCGATGCCGCGCACCCCGTCATGCACGAACGGCATCTGGTACACGAGGTCGACGTCCTCGGTGAACGCGTTGCCGACCCGGGCGACCCAGTCAGCGAACGGCTCGTCCTTGGGCCGGTCGGGGATCACGAGCACCCGCTTGCCCTGTGCCCGGTAGGCCTCGAGGCAGGCACGTTCGTGCTCGAGCCCCTTGTCGAGCAGCAGCTGGGCGAACTCGCCGAACGCGTGCTCCGACCGGAACGTCCCGGTGTCGACCTGGTTCTGCAGCGTGAGCGAGTGCGCGCAGTCGAGGAAGGCCGTGATCTTCGAGGGGGTGAGGAGGCGTGCGGTCATGTGGAGCTGACGGTCTCGTCGGGCCACGAGCACGCCCGGCAGGGCGAGTCGCAGAGGAACGTGCGAACCGTCATCGGCAGATACTGGCTGAAACCGAAGACCCCGATGAGCGTGGCCGAGAGCATCTCGGCGACGAACTCCCAGTCGCCGCGCACGATCGGCAGCGACCAGTTGGCGGGACGCACGTCCGGATCGTCACCGTCGATCTCCGGCCACTCCCAGCCGAGGAGGCGGAGCAGCTCCTCGTGGTCGCCCGTCAGTCGTGAGTCGCCCTCCAGGTGGTCGTTGCTACTCGCCTCGACGAGCGCCGTGCCGTAACCGACGAGTGCCTGGACGTAGCGGCCGGTGAGTGCCGGCTGTGTGATGACCAGCGCCTGCGTGGGCTGGCCGGCCATGCGCCGGACGAGCCGCAGCAGCGCCGCCGACCACGCCACCCAGCCGCCGCCGTCGGCCGGCACGATCGTGTACTCCCGCTCGTCGGGACCCTCGAGCCGCAGGTGCCGGCACTCGTGGCAGTCGTCCCACTGCAGCTCGAACGGCTCGTCGTCGTGGATCCGCTCCATGCACCACCTCCGCCAGGTCGTCGCACCAGCCCGCCCGGTGTGACAC
>DAINND010000326.1:0-3896 GCA_036736065.1 Ilumatobacteraceae bacterium | reverse complement strand
CGGGCCCGAGCCGGTCGAGGGGCGGGCCGTCGCGCGCGTCGGGAGCCACGCACCACACGCCGGCGCGGCGCTCCTTGCCCGCCTCGGTGAGCAGCAGCGCCGGACCCTCGGTGAACACGAACCGCGCCTGGCCGTTGCGTGGCCTGGCCGACTGCGCCTCGTCGACCACCAGCCGCCCACCCTGCATCAGGTGCACCACGAACACGCCCGGCTCGAAGCGCACCAGCAGGTACTTGCCCCTGCGGCCCACATCGAGCAGTGGGCGCCCGACGGCGAGCTCCGGTGAGGGCGAGGCGGTCTTCAGCACCGTGAAGCCGAACGGCACGAACCGGGCGAGCACGGCACCGCGGAAGCGGGTCGTCAGCCGATCGGCGTGGGCGTGGACCTCGGGCAGCTCGGGCACGGCGGGCCCCGATCAGACGTAGTCGGTCTCGGCACCCACGGCGGCGAACACCTCGGCCAGCGCGCCGAACAACGGCTGGACGGCGAGCAGCCTCGCCTGGTCGCCGCGCAGCAGGATGCGGCCGGTGACGAAGGCCTCCTGGGCGTTGACCGTGCCGGTCGCGACACCAACGGCGGTCTCCCAGGTCTGCTCCATGCGCACGTCTTCCGGCTCGGCCGGCCCGGCGCCGAAGCGCACGCCTTCGGCGGTGGCCTGCAGGTGGTAGACGACGTCGCCCTCCGGGCCGTCGGTCACCACCTGGGTGACCCCGACCGTGTTCGCTGCGCCGACGGCGGCGAGCGCCGGCCGTGCGGCGACCTCGCGCCCGAGGGCGTCGATCCATTCCAGGCTGAGATACCGAACCATCGCCGCCTAGTCTGCCCGATCGTGGAGACGATCGGCAGAGGAACGAAGGTGTTCGACGCAGCCCCGGTGCGTGGCCGGTTCCTGCCGGTCGAGACGCCCGACGACGTGATCGAGTTGATGGACACCGGAGCCGAGGGTGTGGTGGCGCTCGTCCGCGACGCCGGGGCCACCTTCCTCGCCCCGATCTACCACGAGCTCACCGCCGTGGTCTGCACCAGCGGCACGCCGCGCAGCCACATCGGCATCGTGTCGCGCGAGTTCCAGGTGCCCTGCGTGATGGCGGCTGCCTTCGATGCCGGTGAGCCGGCGCCGGGGGCCGAGGTGGAGATCGACTGCAGCGGTCCGGAAGGCATCATCCGTGGCTGACCGCGACTCGAGCCCCTACCACGCGGCCCGCCGCGAGTACGTCGACGAGTTCCTCGCCTACCACTCGCACATCTCTCGCCAGCTCACCTCCGAGCGGACCTCCCTCGAGAGCAAGCTCATCCCCGTGAGCGCCTACATCGTCACCGCCTGCATCGAGGCCCTGCTGCGCTACCCCGAGATGATGCGCCGCATCGACGAGGCGATGCCCGCCGACGAGATCGGTCGCCGGGCGCGTCGGCCCGGGTGCCGGGTGAACACGGTGCACCTGTGGAGCATCTCCAACCTGCCACTCGTCGGGCGCAAGGTGCTCGAGCTGGTCGACCCCGAGCGGGCCAACGACGTGTCCGACCTGGCCACCATCGCCGACTTCTGGGAGCGTGCCACCACCGCGTACCGAGGCGATGGCAGCCGCCAGGCGTGGGACACGGGCACCGTGCCCGCCTACCCGGAGGAGACGGTGGCCGAGCTGCTCGCCGGGGTCACGCCGGTCGACGACGAGCGGCGCAGCCGCCTGGTGCGGGTCAACGCGACGTTGGTGAGCTACCTGTTCCTGCTCTACTTCGACACGCGGGTGGGCACGGGTGACAGCGGCCCGTACCTGCTGCCGGACGGGCGAGTGCTCCTCGTGCGCGACTACTACCAGATGGGCCGCAGTGACTTCCCGTGGAGCGATGTCGCGGCCGAGGTGCCCTACCAGCACCTCACCGCGGCCATGGTGCTCGATGGCGTCACGATCGACCGGATCACCGACTTCGGCACGAGCAACACCACCCCGGAGGACTACCTCGACCACCTGGTGGGATTCGCCCTGTACACCACCGACCGCGGGGTGCTCGAGCCGATCGCCGACGAGGCCCTCGACCCGCTGGTGGCGGCGATCCGACGCGCCCAGTCCGCTCACTACCGGCGCATCGCGGCGATGAGCCGCGACGACAAGATCCGCGCCGGCGCGTACGTCTACTTCAGCTTCCTGAGGCCCTTCGCCGTCGAGGCCGGCATCGCCGACCAGCTCGACTGGACCGTGCCGCGCGACATCGACCCGATGCTGTACGAGATGGTGTCGGCCATGGAGGGCGACAACAGCGGGGTGGTCGACGAGGGGCCGTACTACTCGCCGCTGCCGCCACCGTGACCGGCTTCTCCCCGCACGACGAGCTGCGCCATCCCGACGCTGCAGTGGAGGCGTGGTGGTGGTGGGGCAGCGGCACGGTGCCCGACGTCGGTTCCGTCGGGTTGTTCGTCGGTCTCGAGCTGCGTGGCCACCGCTTCGACTACTGGGCCGGTCTGGTGCGCGAGGACGAGCCCTATCTGTACGTGGAGGAGCTCGACGGCACCGGTCTGCGCGCGGGCCTCGAGATCAAGCCGCCGGAGATGTGGGCCGGCCATGACTGCGACCTGGCCTTCCGGCAGTGGAGCCTCGGCAACGAGGCCCACGGGGTGCTGCTCGACGATCCGACCGAGGCGTGGCGGCGCGCCCACGGCGATCCGGTGCCCGTCACGTTCGACATCGAATGGCACGCCACCGATGGGGCGACCCCGCTCGACGACCTCGTGCCCGGGGCGAGCGGCTATCGACAGGTGGGGGAGATCGACGCCGTCGTCGAACTGCTCGAGGGCCCGCTGCACGTCGTGGGCCCGGCCGAACGGGTGCACGTGTGGGGCGCCGCCCACCTGCCAACATCGTTTGCCATGCCGATGGACCTGCGCGGCCTGCGCGCCCCCTATCGCCGCAGCGACGGCGGCCTGGTCGACCAGGTGCTCACCGTCGCCGGAGGTCGGGCTCGTTGGCACGTCGCTGCGCAGCGGGGGAGCTGACGGTGCCGCGCGACATCCTCGACGAGTTCGAGCAGTCGCGCTCGGGGCCGCGCTACCCGAGCGTCGAGGTGCGTCCCGGCATGGTGGTCGAGGACGCGGCGAGCGGGTTCTGCGGCGACGTGGTGAGCATCACCGCCGAGGGCATCACGCTGCGCGACCGCCGTGGCGGGCTGCGCAACTTCCGCTACAAGCAGGGTGGCTTCCGCCTCGCCGGACGGCTGGTCACCCTCGTCCGCCCGGCGGCTGCTGCTGCGCCGACGGCGCCGCGGGTCACCAACAGCGGCTCGGTCGCCACCCCGGGAGGGGCGCGAGCCCGTGTCGCCCGAGCCAGCCGGATCTGGGTGGAGGGTCGCCACGACGCCGAGCTGCTCGAGCACGTCTGGGGTGACGACCTGCGTGAGCTCGGCATCGTCGTCGAGCCGATGCACGGCATCGACGACCTCGTCGCCGGTGTCGCGGAGTTCGCCCCATCGCGTGAGCGCCGCCTCGGCATCCTGGTCGACCATCTCGTCGCCGGGTCGAAAGAGCAGCGCTTGGCCGACGAGGTGCGCCGAGCCCATGGTCACGTGCTGGTGACGGGCCATCCCTTCGTCGACGTCTGGGAAGGCGTGTGGCCACGGATCATCGGTCGCGAAGCCTGGCCGCAGGTGCCGCGCGGGGTCCCCTGGAAAGAGGGCGTGTGCGCAGCGCTCGGCGTCGACCCTGCCGGCTTCTGGCCGCAGCTGCGCGCGAAGGTGCACACCTTCGCCGACCTGCGCCCCGAGCTGGTGGGCGCAGTGGAGCAGCTCATCGACTTCGTCGCCCCGCCCGCTGCCTGAGCGAGCGCTCGTCCGCCCTGCGCACCTGGCCCGGGAACGGCGCCAGCCCCCCGCCGCGTGGCGAGGGGCTGTCGAGAACGGGCTCGTCC
>DAINND010000325.1:0-3920 GCA_036736065.1 Ilumatobacteraceae bacterium | reverse complement strand
CGCTCAGGTGGCGCACGACGGCGAGGTCGTGGGCGATGAACAGGTAGGGGAGGCCGAGCTGCTGCTGGAGGTCGTCGAGCAGGCTCAGGATGCCGGCCTGCACGCTCACGTCGAGGGCGGACACCGGTTCGTCGAGCACGATCACGTCGGGTTCGCCCGCGAGCGCGCGGGCGATGCCGATGCGCTGCCGCTGGCCGCCGGAGAACTGGTGCGGGAACCGGCTGCCGTGCGAGGGGTCGAGTCCCACCTGCTGGAGCAGCTCGCGCACGCGCTCGTCGCGCCGCCCCTCGTGCAGACCGTGGATGACCAACGGCTCGATCAGGGTCTGGTGCACGGTGAGCCGTGGGTTGAGCGACGCGTAGGGGTCCTGGAACACCAGCTGCACGCGTCGCCGGAACGCACGCAGACGCGACTCGTCGTAGGCGAGGACGTCGTCACCGTCGACGCGGACCGAACCTCCGTCGGCGTCGTGCAGCCGGACCACACAGCGACCCAGCGTGCTCTTGCCGCACCCCGTCTCGCCCACGAGACCGAAGGTGCGACCGGGCTCGACCTGCAGGCTCACCCCGGACAACGCGCGCACCGCGCCGACCTGGCGCCGGCGCAGGCCGGAGCGGATCGGGAACTCCTTCACCAGGTCGACCACCTCGAGCGCGGCGCTCATCGGAGCCGCCCTGCGAGTTCGTCGGTGCGGTGGCACACGGCGACGTGACGCTCGCCCACCGACCGGACCGGCGGTGCGGCCGAGTCGCACGTGCCGGCGATCGCGTGCGTACAGCGGGGGGCGAAGCGGCACCCGGCGGGCAGCGCGGTGGCGGGCGGGGGCTGCCCACCGATCTGGTGGAGCCGCGTGTCCTTCGTCCGTCGGTCCATGCGCGGGAGCGACGCCAGCAGCCCGGCGGTGTACGGGTGCGAGGTCGCGTGGAACACGTCGTCGGCCGGACCCTCCTCCACCACACCACCGGCGTACATCACCATCACCCGGTCGGCGATGCCCGCGACCACCCCGAGGTCGTGGGTGATCAGCAGCAGGCTCGTCCCGGTCCGCTCCTGCACACCTCGCAACACGTCCAGGATCTGCGCCTGGACGGTGACGTCGAGCGCCGTCGTCGGCTCGTCGGCGATCAGCACCTGCGGCTCGTTCGCGATGCTCATCGCGATCATAACGCTGTGGCGCAGCCCACCGGATATCTGGTGCGGGTTCTGGGCGACGCGGCGAGCGGGCTAGGGGATGCCGACGAGTGCTAGCAACTCCGCGGTCCGGGTGCGCTGCTGCGCGGCGGTGAGATCCGACCCGTGCACGCGCATGGCCTCCACGATCTGCTCGCCGACCGTCATCACCGGGTTCAGCGCGGCCAGCGCGTCCTGGAAGACCATCGCGATCCGGTTGCCACGCACGCTGCGCATCTCGCCGTCGGACAGCCCCACCAGCTCGCGGCCCAGCAGGCGGATCGAGCCGGTCACCGTCGCGGACGGCGGCAGCAGGCCCATGATGGCGAGCGCGGTCATGCTCTTGCCCGACCCCGACTCACCGACGATGCCGAGCGTCTCGCCCCTCGTGACGGTGAAGCTCACCGAGTCGACCGTGACGGCGGGGGCTCGGCCCGATCGACGACGCCGTCCGGAGATCGGCAGGGTCACGCGGAGATCGCTGACCTCGAGTACCGGCTCGGTGGGGCGTGCGTCGTCCACCGTCGTCCGCGTGGCGTCGCTCACAGCTGCTTCTCCTGCGGATCGAGGGCATCGCGCACACCGTCGCCGATGAAGTTGATGCAGAGCACCGTGACGAGGATGAAGGCGCCGGGGAAGTAGAGGAGGTACGCCTGATCGGTGCCGACGAACCCGGAGGCGACGCTCAGCATGTTTCCCCAGCTCGTCTGCGGCGGCTGGATGCCGAAGCCGAGGAAGCTCAGCGTCGACTCCACGATGATCGCCGACGCCGTCGCGAGCGACACGTTGACCGCGATCACGCCGGCGAGGTTCGGCAGCACGTGTCGACGCAGGATGCGCGCCGGGGAACCACCGATCACCCGGGCGGCGTCGACGAACTCCTTCTCCCGGATCGAGAGCACCTGGGCGCGCACCACCCGGGCGATGAACGTCCAGCCGATCCCGGCCAGCACCAGCACGACGGTCACCGGCGACCGGCCGAGCGCCTCCAGCGCGAGGGCCAGGATCGCGATGGCCGGCACGATCAGGAACCGGTCGGTGATCCTCATGATGACCTCACCGACCCATCCGCGGCTGTATCCCGACACCGCCCCGAGCACCGTGCCGAGCGCCGTGGAGAGCAACGCGACGACGATGCCGATGGCGAGTGAGATGCGACCGGCGTACAGGATCTCGCTGAAGTAGTCGCGACCGAGCTCGTCGGTGCCGAACCAGTGGGTCGTCGACGGAGGTGTCGGTCCGAGCAGGAGGTCCTGCTCGCCGCGAGGGAAGGGTGCGATCCACGGTGCCGCGAAGCAGGCGACCGTGAGCACGAGCAGGACGACGGCACCCACGAGCGCCCCCCGACGCCCCACTACCCCCCCCCCGACGCCTAGGCCGCCGCCGCCGCCTACCGTGCCCACTCCCGCGCCGGCAGGAGTGCCACCGCCGAGCACGGCATCGGCGCTCACGAGAGCCTCACCCGCGGGTCGAGCACGGCGTACGCGAGGTCGGCGAGCAGGTTGCACGCCACGACCGCGACGGCGACCACCAGCATCCACGGCACGAGCACGAACACGTCGCCGACGATGAGCGAGTCGAGGAAGAGTCGTCCCATCCCCGGGATCGCGAAGATCTTCTCGGTCACGACGAGGCCGCCGAACAGCAGCGCGGCGTCGACCGCGACGACGGTGACGAACGGGGCCGCCGAATTGCGCAGGACGTGCCGCACGATGATCTGGCGGCGAGGCACCCCCTTGGCCCGAGCGGTGCGGACGTAGTCGCTGGACAGCGCGTCGAGGAGGGCGGCGCGCCCGAAGCGGCTCCAGCTCGCCACGAGCGTGATCGTCAGCGTCAGCACGGGCAGCGCGAGATGGCGGAGGTAGTCGAGTCCGAACCCTGACTCACCGGGCGAGTGCAGGCCGATGAAGTACAGCGGAGGGTCCTCGAGCCCGAACCACTCCCGAGGACCCACCGCGAGCAACTGGATCAGGATCAACCCGAACCAGAACGCGGGGAGGGCGATACCCACGTACGACAGCGCGGTCAACACGTGATCGCCGACGGAGTAGCGGCGCACCGCGGAGTAGACGCTCACCGCGAGCGCGACCACGCTCGCGAACAGCACACCGGCGACCACGAGCTGCAGAGTGGGCCACACCGCGTCGGCGATCATCGGCCGCACCTCTCCACCGGTGCGCGAACTCGTGCCCCAGTCCCCCGTCACGAAGTTCCGCAACCAGATCCAGTACTGCTCGAACACGGAGCGGTCGAGTCCCAACCGCTCGGTCTCACGCGCGATCACCTCGGGATCACGCACCTGCCGGAGCTTCACGAGCGGATCGAACGCCGCTCGTGTCGCGACGAAGAGCAGGAACGAGGCCACGAGCACCACCGGGAGCGAGTAGGCGATGCGCCGGACGGCGTAGGTCAGCACGGCGATCCCGTTCCGTCGCCGGTCGAGGTGAGCGCGTCGATCATCCCGACCACCAGTCGTACCCGATCGGCCATGCTCGAGATGGACACCCACTCGTGCTCGGCGTGGGCGCCGTCGCCCACCGGGCCGAGCCCGTCGAGGGTGGGGACGCCCATCGCCGCGGTGAAGTTGCCGTCGGAGCCGCCACCCACGGACGCGGTGCGGACCTCGGGGAGGCCCTCACGGGCGGCCACCTCGCGTGCGAGCGCCACCAGCGGCTCGGCCTGTCCGGGTGCGAGCGGCGGCCGGTTGATGCCGCCGCCGAGCGTCACGCTCACACCCGGGTCGGCGGCAC
>DAINND010000324.1:0-3928 GCA_036736065.1 Ilumatobacteraceae bacterium | reverse complement strand
CCACCGAGTCCGTCCGGGGGGATCATGATTCGTCGAGCGCATCGCTCCATCGCCATGTCCGCGCTCGCAGCGCTGATCGTCACCAGCGTCGTGACCCTCGCCGGAGGTGAACGGACCGCAGCGGCAGCCGGGGGCCGTGTCCAACTGCAGCAGCCGATCCGGATGGGGGACACCCGCTCGGGAGCGTCGCCGTCGCGGGTCACGTCCTATCCGCTCGGCTCCGGACTGCTCCACGTCTGGTTCACCGACCCGGCAACGGCGGGCTCCGCAACGTTGCACCGATGCGATCAACCAGCGGGAGCGGTGCCACTGGTCGTGTTCGAGGCGTCGGAGACCGTCTACGCGAAGGTGATCGCCGACAACTCGTGCCTCACGATGTCGACGCCCACCCACGTCGTCGTCGACGCGATCGGGTCCATCGAAGCGGTGCCGACCGGCACGCGCCTCCAATACGTTCCGCTCACCACGCCGTCGACGGTGTTCGACGGCATGTTGCCCTCCCCGAGCGGCGCCTCGGTGAGCTCGACCCCGATCGACGTTGGCACGGTCCCGTCGGTTGCACGCGCGGCGGTGGTGTTGATCGAGGCGAGCGATCCCGTGGTGGCGGGCTTCCTCCGGATCCAGCCGTGCCAGGTCCCGTCCTTGTTCGTCGACGTCGCGTGGTCGAACGATCGCGCCGTGGGGATCGCCTACGTCGATCTCACCACTGGGCCCATCTGTGCATCGCACCGTGGCGAGGCCGGGGTGCGGCTCACGGTGCTCGGCCACCTCTCGGTCGACGGGCCCGATCCGATGCGGCTGCCTCCGACGCTGACGGCGCCGGCCGTGCCGACCCGGCTTCCGGGTCTGCGCGCGGTCACGCCGGTCCGTCTCGTCGACACCCGGGACGGCACCGGCGTGGCCGCTGCCGGAAAGCTCGGAGCCACGCAGACCCTCGAGTTGACGATCGCCCAGGCGGCTGCCAGCACGACCGGCGTGGCGCTCAACGTGACGGTCACCGCGCCGGAGGCCGAGGGCTTCGTGACGGTGTATCCGTGCGACCAGCAGCGACCGAAGGTGTCGAACCTGAACTTCGTGGCAGGCGAGACCGTGCCGAACCTCGTCAACGTGCGGCTCTCGGTGACGCGGAGCGTGTGCATCTACGCGCAGCGGACCACCCATCTCGTGGTCGACCTCGCCGGCACGTTCGCGGCCGGGGGAGGCGCCGGTGTCCAGCCCGTCGCGCCGGTGCGTCTGCTCGACACGCGCAAGCCGATCGGGGTGCCGTCGATCGCACCCGTACCGAGCGGCCAGGTGGTGACGCTGCAGGTCGCCGGTGTCGGCGGGGTCCCGGCCTCGGGCGTGTCGGCGGTGACGATGAACGTCACGGTCACCGAGCCCGAGCGGGCCGGCTTCGTGACCGTCTACCCGTGCGACCGCCAGCGCCCCACCGCCTCCAACCTGAACCACGAGGCGGGCCAGACCGTGCCGAATCTGGTGTCGGTGCGCGTCTCGGCGGCCGGAACGGTCTGCCTCTATGCGCAGCAGACGACCCATCTCGTCGCCGACCTGGCGGCCTGGTACTCCGTCGACCAGGATGACGGCTACCGAGCACTGCCGCCGGAACGGGTGCTCGACACCCGCGAAGCGCTCGGTGTTCCCGGCATCGCCAAGGTCACGGCCGGCAGCACGGTGGTGCTGCAGGTCGCCGGGCGTGTCGGCGTCCCGGTGACGGGCGCGACGGCGGTCACCATGAACGTCACCGTCACCGAGGCGGAGGGGGACGGGTTCGTGACCGTCTACCCGTGCGACACGCCCCGTCCAGAGGCCTCGAACCTCAACCACGACATCGGTGAGACCGTGCCGAACCTGGTGACCGTGCGCCTGGCGTCCAACGGGAGCGTGTGCCTCTACGCGCAGCGCACGGTGCACCTCCTGGCCGACGTCGCCGGCTACTTCACCGAGACGACCGAGATCCGCAACATGGCACAGGTGAGCTGAGGCACGTCGTTCGTGCGGGCCGCGGCGCTCCGCGCCCTCAGAATCGACCCGTCCCGTGGCTGATGACGACCCGTAGCCTGTACGACCGTGCCAGCGACCGACCTCGACCAGATCGTCAACCTCTGCAAGCGACGCGGGTTCGTGTACCCGTCCGCCGAGATCTACGGCGGTTTCCGCTCGAGCTACGACTACGGACCGCTCGGTTCGCTCATGCTCCGCAACGTGCGGGAGGCCTGGATCCGCACGATGGTGCAGCAACGCGACGACGTGCTGCTCATCGACGCCGCGATCCTGGCCCCGCCCGCGGTGTTCGAGGCCAGTGGCCACCTCGCCAACTTCAGCGACCCCCTGGTGGACTGCACCAAGTGCAAGCAGCGCTTCCGCGAGGACCACCTCACCGACCCGAACGTCTGCCCGAACTGCGGTGCGGTGGGCAGCTTCACCGAGGCGCGTGCCTTCAACCTGATGTTCAAGACCTACGCAGGCCCCGTCGAGGGTCTCGGCGCCGAGGTCTACATGCGCCCGGAGACGGCGCAGGGCATGTTCGTGAACTTCGTGAACGTGCTGCAGACGAGCCGCAAGAAGCCGCCGTTCGGCATCGCCCAGGTGGGCAAGAGCTTCCGCAACGAGATCACGCCGGGCAACTTCATCTTCCGCACCCGCGAGTTCGAGCAGATGGAGTGCGAGTTCTTCGTGCCCCCGGCCGAGAGCGCCCAGTGGTACGAGTACTGGTGCAACGCCCGGTTCCAGTGGTATGTCGACCTCGGCATCCCGGCCGAGATGCTCCGGTTGCGTGCGCACGACGCCGACGAGCTCAGCCACTACTCGGCCGGCACCAGCGACGTCGAGTTCATGTACCCGTGGGGGTGGGGCGAGCTCGAGGGCATCGCCCAGCGCACCGACTACGACCTCAAGCAGCACGCGCAGCACTCGGGCCAGAAGCTCGACTTCTTCGACCAGGCCACCAACGAGCGCTACGTGCCGTACGTGATCGAGCCGGCCGCCGGCGTGAACCGGGCCATGGCCGCGTTCCTGCTCGCCGCCTACGACGAGGACGAGGTCGGGGGAGAGGCCCGCACGATCCTGCGCCTGCACCCGCGGCTCGCCCCCTACAAGGTGGCGGTGTTGCCGCTGAGCAAGAAGGACACGCTCACGCCGCTGGCTCGCGAGATCTTCCGCGGCCTCGGCGAGCGCTACATGGTCGACTACGACGACACCCAGTCCATCGGCAAGCGCTACCGCCGCCAGGACGAGATCGGCACGCCCCTGTGCGTCACGGTGGACTTCGACTCGCTCGAGGACGGCGCGGTCACCATCCGCGAGCGCGACACCACCACCCAGGTGCGCGTCCCGATCGCCGACCTCGAGACCGAGATCCGCGCCCGCCTCGGCTTCTGAGCACCGTGAGCCGCCCTCGGTGCCGGTGGGTGCCGCGGGGCGGGCACGGCCAACTCGGCAGACACACGATCGCGACGTGACCGTCACCGGGGTGGGATCTCCGGAGATCATCATCGTCCTCGATGGCGCCAGGACGATCGATCCGCTCGAGCGTGCGTGCCTCCGGTTCGCTGGTTGTCCAGCTCGCGCAGGCACTCGGGAGCTTCCTGCTGCAGATCCTCGTGCTGAGGACGCTCGGGGTCGACGGTCTCGCCGTGTTCGCCGTGCTCTACGGACTGCTCGTCCTGGTCGCAGCGGTCGCCGGTGGGTTCCTCGGTGATTCGTTGACCGTGCTCGACCGTCGGTCGGCGGCGGTCCGCGCCGGTCTCCAGTGGTGGCTCGCACTCCTGGCCGTCGGGACGGCGATGCTCGCAGCAGGCGGGGTGGCGATCTGGAACGCCGTCGCGGGAGACATCCCGCGTTCTGCCGCCGTGTGGTTCGTGCTGGCCGCTGTGGTGTTCCTCGTCGAGGAGGTCGGACGCCGGTGGCTGATGGCCGTCATGCGGTTCTG
>DAINND010000323.1:0-3945 GCA_036736065.1 Ilumatobacteraceae bacterium | reverse complement strand
CCTCGGCCTTCTCGGTGGTCCAGTCGATGCCGTTGGCCCAGAAGTACATGCCGGCCAGGTTCGGCGCTGTGTCGAGCACCGAGCAGTTGCCGCTGCCCTCGTTCATGCAGGCATCGAGGAAGTCGCCCCAGGTGTTGATCGGCTTGGTGATCTTGGTCTTGTCGTAGAACCAGCCGGTCGTGCCCCAGTTCTTGCAGACGCTGTACTCGTTGTTCGGGTCCCACGCCTGGCCGAGGTAGATCGGGTCGACGTTGACGATGTTCGGCAGCAACGCAGGGTCGAGCTTTTGCAGCAGGCCCTTCTGCACCATCTGCGGGATGTAGGGGCCGGTGGGGACCACGATGTCGAACCCGCTCGAGCCGCCGCCGGCGGAGAGCTTCGTGATGAGGTCCTCGTTGCTCGGGTAGTAGTCGACCTTCATCGTCACGCCGATGTTCGCCTCGGCGAGCGCACCGATGATCTCGGGATCGTTGTAGTCGCCCCAGGTGAACATGGCGAGCTGCCCGCTCGACTTGTTGACCACGTTGCTGTACTGGCCCAGGAGCTCGGAGGTGCCGCCACCACCACCTGCTGCAGTGGTCTCGGTCGCAGTGCCGCCACCGTCGTCGTCGCCGCCGCAGGCAGCGATGATCGCCATGCCGGCGGCCGCGCCACCGATCTTGAACAGTGCCCGGCGCGACAGAGCATTGCGGAAGCTCGCCGGAGCGAGCATGTGGAGTGGCTGGTTCGGAGTGGTCATCGGGTGTCTCCCCTGGTGGTGTTCACGGTGGTCACGGTTGCTGGGACATGGTGGTGGTGCAGGCTCGAAGCAGTCCCGGCGGACGGCGGCGTCATTCGTCGTCGCCGCCCACATGGGTCGGTTCCTCGAGCACGAGATCCGCCTGGGCGGCGGAGAACATGTAGACGTCGTCGGCGCTCCAGGTGGCCCACACGGGGTCACCGACGTGGAGGCGCACGGCATGGGCTCGGGGCGTGAGCACGATCATCGTGCGGCTCGGAGTGCGCACGACGTATTGCAGCACGTCGCCGAAGTGCGAGACACCGGCAACCTCACCGGCAACGACGTTGGCGCTCGTGCCCGGGTCGGCGGCCTGCAGCACGAGGCTCTCGGGGCGGATCGCCGCGAGCGCCGCCTGCCCGGGCGGCACCTTCTCCTCGGGCTTCGAGACCACGAAGACGGTGCCGTCGTCGGCCTTGACGCCGTCGGCGGTGGCCGTGCCGGTCCAGAAGTTGTTCCTGCCGATGAACCCTGCGACGAAGGCCGAAGCAGGGCGCTCGTACACCGTCTCGGGGTCGGCGAGCTGCTCGATGTGGCCCTCGAGCATGATGGCGATGCGGTCGCTCATGCTCATCGCCTCTTCCTGGTCGTGGGTGACGAAGATGAAGGTGATGCCGAGGCGGCTCTGCAGCAGCTTCAACTCGATCTGCATCTCCTCGCGCAGCTTGCGGTCGAGGGCGCCGAGAGGCTCGTCGAGCAGCAGCACGCTCGGCCGGTTGACCAGGGCACGGGCCACGGCGACGCGTTGCTGCTGGCCGCCCGACATCTGGCGCGGTTTGCGGTCGGCGAGCTTCGACATCATCACCATGTCGAGCGCCTCGGCGACCCGAGTGGCGATCTCCGACTTGGGCACGCCCTTCTGGCGCAGGCCGTAGCCGACGTTCTCTGCCACGGTCATGTGCGGGAACAGCGCATAGGCCTGGAAGACCGTGTTCACGTCACGCTTGTAGGGCGGCACGCCTTGCACGAACTCGCCGCTGATCTTGATGTAGCCCTCGTCGGGCTGCTCGAACCCGGCGAGCATGCGCAGCGTGGTGGTCTTGCCGCAGCCGCTCGGCCCGAGCAGCGACAGGAACTCGCCCGGCTGGACGACCAGGTCGAGGTGGTCGACGGCCACCATGCTCCCGAAGCGCTTGGTCACACCCGACAGCTCGACGCCGCCGCGTGCTCCTGAAGCCGCACCACTCGACGCAGGCTGGGCCACCGCTGTCTCCCCCAGGTCGTGGCCGACGGCGCGCCGTCGGTTCGGTCGGATCCCGTCACCGAACGTCGCCGTTGACGGTTCGGTCCCGAAGTTCTAACACATCGGGAGCACCGACGGCCGATCAGCTGCCGAGGTTCGCCATCACGTGCTTGATGCGGGTGTAGTCCTCGAACCCGTACGACGACAGGTCCTTGCCGTAGCCGGACTTCTTGTAGCCGCCGTGGGGCATCTCGGCGACGAGCGGGATGTGGGTGTTGATCCACACGCACCCGAAGTCGAGCGCCTTCGACATGCGCATCGCCCGACCGAAGTCGCGGGTCCACACCGAGGAGGCGAGCCCGTAGTCGACACCGTTGGCCAGTCGGATCGCCTCGTCCTCGTCGGCGAACTGCTGCACCGTGATGACCGGGCCGAAGATCTCGCGCTGGATCATCTCGTCGTCCTGACGGAGGTCGGCGACCACGGTGGGCTCGAAGAAGTACCCACCGCCGGCGATGGCGTTGCCGCCGGCGACGACGTTCGCGTGGCTCGGCACCCGGTCGAGGAACCCGCTCACGTGGGCCAGCTGGGTGGGGTTGTTGACCGGTCCGAACAGCACGTCCTCATCGTCGGGCATGCCCGTGCGCGTGCCGCGGGCCTGCTCGGCGAGGGCAGCGACGAGGTCGCGGTACACACCGGGCGCGGCGATCACGCGGGTCGCCGCGGTGCAGTCCTGGCCGGCGTTGAAGTAGCCCGCGACGGCGATCGCCTCCGCGGCGGCCGCGACGTCGGCGTCGTCGAACACCACGACCGGCGCCTTGCCGCCGAGCTCGAGGTGGACACGCTTCAGGCCTGCCGCAGCAGCGCCGGCCACCTCCATCCCGGCGCGGACGCTGCCGGTGACGCTGGCCATGGCCGGTGTCGGGTGCTCGATCATCGCCCGACCCGTGTCGCGGTCGCCGCAGATCACATTGAGCACGCCCGCCGGCAGGAACTCGGCGGCGATCTCGGCGAGGAGGGCCGTGGTGGCCGGGGTGGTGTCGCTCGGCTTCAGCACCACGGTGTTGCCGGCGGCGATGGCCGGGGCGAACTTCCACACGGCCATCAGCATCGGGTAGTTCCACGGAGCGACCTGGGCGCACACGCCGACCGGCTCACGACGGATGATCGAGGTCATCCCCCGCATGTACTCGCCGGCGCTCTTGCCCTCGAGGTGGCGGGCCGCCCCGGCGAAGAAGCGGATCTGGTCGACCATCGGGGGGATCTCCTCGCTGCGCACGAGGTGGGCGGGCTTGCCGCAGTTCTCGCCCTCGAGGGCGATCAGCTCGTCAGCCCGGGCCTCGACCGCGTCGGCGATGCGGATCAGCGCCAGCGAGCGCTCGCTGGGGGTGGAGTCGCGCCAGTCCGGGAAGGCGGCCGCGGCCGCCGCCATCGCGGCCTCGACGTCGGAGGCGCCCGACAGCGGAGCGGATGCGAACTGCTGGCCCGTCGCCGGGTTCACGACCGGGGTCGTGCGGCCGTCCGCCGCGTCGACATGCTGACCGTTGACGAAGTTCTTGATCACCTTCATGTGCTGATCGTAGGCCAGTGCACCGCTGAGGCGAGCACGCTCCGGGGATCCCCGTCCGGTCGGGGTTTCCGCGGCCGCGGCGGTCGTTCGCCGCGGATGCCTCACCTCAGCGGCCCGTTCCGGCGAGAAGACCGTGGAAGATGCGGTCGATCCCCGCGCATGATGGCGCCATGCGCAGCACACCCGCCATCACCACCGTCGGAGTCCCCCGCGAGAGCAAGACCGCCGAGCACCGCGTGGCGATGACCCCGGACGGTGTCCGCGAGTTCGAACGGCTCGGCATCGACGTGGTGGTCGAGACCGGCGCCGGCGAAGGTGCCGGCTTCCGCGACGACGACTACCGGGCCGCCGGCGCCGACATCGTGCCCACCGCCGCCGACGCCTGGGCGCAGCAGATGGTCGTGAAGGTGAAGG
>DAINND010000322.1:0-3946 GCA_036736065.1 Ilumatobacteraceae bacterium | reverse complement strand
GAAATCCCGGTTCTGCAGGTTCGCCAGCGCGATCGCCGCGCTCTCGTCCGGCGTCATGATGTTGTAGTAGACGATCTGCGGCACCGCCCCGAACTTCGCCGCCTCGCGGAGCGACTGGACGAGCTTCTTGCCGTCGATCCCGCCGCTGGCCGTCCGCCAGGCTTTCGAATTCGGCTCGAGCTTGGATTGCGGCGTCACCGGGGCCGCGGGCCGCATGAGGGGTCAGTAGTAGAGGTAGATGTACTGCGAGTCGAACGCCTAGAAGCAGGTGGACGCAAAGGCATCGGTGCGCTCGACGAGCTCCATCCCGAAGCGCAGGTCCGGCTTGTCGATGCCGAAGCGGTTCATCGCCTCGTGCCAGGTCATCGTGATGATCTCGCCCGGGTCCTGCCCTGCCGCCCGGGCCGCGTCGAGGACCGCTGCTCCGATGGCGGGGTTGACGTCTCGCTGCTCTTCGAAGCTAATCTCGATGTCCAGCTGCATGAACTCGTACTGCCGGTCGGCGCGCAGGTCCTCGTCGCGCAGGCAGCGGGCCACCTGGTAGTAGCGGTCGATGCCGGCCACCATCAGCAACTGCTTGAACAGCTGCGGGCTCTGCGGCAGCGCGTAGAACGAGCCCGGCTGCTGCCGGCTCGGGACGATGAACTCACGGGCGCCTTCGGGGGTGCTCGGCACGAGCATCGGGGTCTCGATCTCGACGAAGCCCTGATCCTCCATCGACCGCCTGATCGCAGAGTTCACCGCAGCCCGCAGGCGGAGGTTGCGCTGCATCCGCTCGCGACGGATGTCGAGGTAGCGGTACTGCAAGCGGGTGTTCTCCGCCACCTGGTCAGCTCGCTCGTTGATCGGGAACGGCGGGGCATCAGCGGCATTGAGCACCTCGACGACGCACTGCTGGATCTCGATCCCACCGGTGGGCAGCTTGGTGTTGACGTTCTCGTCCGGTCGGGCGGCGACCACACCGGTCACCCGCACGACGTACTCAGGGCGGACGTCGACGGAGTTGTCGACGACGCACTGCGTGACGCCCGAGTGGTCGCGCAGGTCGATGAACGCCAGCTTCTCGCCGTGCTCGCGACGGGTTGCGACCCAGCCGCACAGACTGACCGTGGTGCCGATGTGCTCGGCGCGGAGATCGCCGCAGCGATGGGTGCGCAGGGAGGTGCTGCTCATGGGAGTGCCTTCTTCAGGTGGTCGATCAGGTCTGGTCGGGCGACGGCGTACTGCCCGGACGCAGGTGGGGCGTCGGCGTCGGAGCGCTCGGCGCGCAGGGGGCGGACGACGACGGTTCCGGCCGCGAGCTCGTCGGTGCCGACGATCAGGGCCAGCGTCGCTCCGCTGCGATCGGCGGACTTCATCTGGCTCTTCATGCTGCGCGACTCGAACGCCCGGTCGCAGCGGATGCCAGCGCCGCGCAGCTCACCGGTGAGCCGGAGCGCCTCGAGGCCGCCGGTCGTGTCGACGACGAACACGTCGACGGCGGCCGAAGGTGACGTGAAGACCGCCTCGTCGTCACAGGCGATGAGGGTCCGGTCGAGGCCGATGGCGAACCCCACGCCATGGGTGGGCGGGCCGCCGAGGGACTCGACGAGCCCGTCGTAGCGACCGCCGCCACCGAGGGCGTTCTGGGCGGAGTCGAGGGTGCCGCCCTGGAACTCGAACGTCGTCCGACGGTAGTAGTCGAGCCCGCGCACCAGGCGCTCGTCGACGTGGAACGGGATGCCGAGCGCACCCAGGCCGGCGACCACCTTGGCGAAGTGGGCCGAGGCCTCGGCGCCGTAGAAGTCGGCAATGCGTGGCGCGGCTTCGATCAGCGGCGCATCCTGCTCACGCTTGGAATCGAGCACCCGCAGCGGGTTCTTCTCGAGCGTGACCCGGCTCTCCGGGCTCAGTGCGTCGAGTTCGGCGGCGAAGTGACGGCGCAGCGCCTCGACGTAGCGAGCGCGGTCGTCGGGCTCTCCGAGGGAGTTGACGAGGAGGTTGACCCGACGCAGCCCGAG
Source organism: Ilumatobacteraceae bacterium (assembly GCA_036736065.1). Taxonomy (GTDB): domain Bacteria; phylum Actinomycetota; class Acidimicrobiia; order Acidimicrobiales; family Ilumatobacteraceae; genus VFMC01. Next base: position 1,946 of record DAINND010000322.1, on the reverse strand, counting down.
GCGCTGGAAGAACTCCCAGCCGAGCGCGCCCACCTCGACGTCGAGGTAGGGGTCGTCGGCGCCGCGCACCTCGATGCCGACCTGGTCGAACTGGCGGAACCTGCCGCGCTGGGGCTTCTCGTAGCGGAACTGCGATCCGGCGTACCACACCTTCCAGGGCGTGAGCGGGCGGTGCTGGACGAAGGCTCGGCACACGGACGCCGTGAGCTCGGGCCTCAGGGCGACATGGCGGCCGCCCTTGTCGACGAAGTCGTACATCTCCTTGGTCACCACATCCGTCGCGTCGCCGATGCGCAGGAACACCCCGAGGTCCTCGAGCAACGGAGAGATGACCTGGCCGTAGCCGGCGCCCTCGGCGACCTCGGCGAAGACCGACACGAACCGACGCCAGCGTGCCGACTCGGGCGGCAGGATGTCGCGCATCCCGGGGCTGGTCTGGAACTCGGGCACGGTCCTCGATCCTACCGGCCACCGCTGCGGTGCCAGGGTGGATTGTGCCCGACAACCCCGACCGCGGCGGCTCAGAGGTGGAAGGTCTCGGTGTGGCCGTCGACCGCGATGGCCTGGCCGGAGACCATCGCCGCCGCGGGTGATGCGAGGAACAGGCACAGATCGGCGACCTCGCTCGCCTCGACGAAGCGCGTGATCGACTGCCCCGACACGTACTCGTCTGCCACGACACGAGGCTCGACACCGCGCCGGGCTGCCTCGGCCACCACCACCCGGTCCATCCGGTCACCGCGGACCGATCCCGGGCAGATGGCGTTGCTGGTGGCCCCGAACGGGCCCAGTTCGACGGCCAGCGACTTGGCCAAGCCGATCACCGCCCACTTCGCGGCGGCGTAGGGCGTCCGCCGCCCGTAGCCGACCTGGCCGGCCGTGGAGGAGATCGCGATGATGGACCCGCTGCGCTGCTGCTTGAGCAACGGTGCAACCCGGCGGGCGCAGTGGAAGTGAGAGTCGAGGCAGACGGCGAGGCAGTGCCGTCTCGTCGATGTCGCAGATGTGCACGCGGTCGCCTGCAGCGACGAAGCCCTCGGCGATGGCCCGACCGATGCCCGACGCCGCCGCAGTGACGAGCACCCGTCGGCCGCTCATCACTCCCCCTTACCCGGTACGATCCGGTAGGCGTCGTACACGGCGTCGATCGTCTTGATCGTGCGAAGCACCGACTCGAGGTGCGACGGGTCGGCCATCTCGAACTCGAAGCGCATGCGTGCCACCCGGTCGGTGCCGGTGTGGGTCGAGCAGGCGACGATGTTGACGTGCTGCTCGGACAGCGAGTTGGCCACGTCGCGCAGCAGGCGTGAGCGGTCGAAGGCGATCACCTCGCCCCCCGCCCTGAACAGGGCGCCCGCTTGGACACCGGCCCACTCGACATCGATGAGCCGCGGGGCCTGTTCGCTCATCAGGCTCTCGGCATTGGCGCAGTCGGCCCGATGGACCGAGACCCCGCGTCCGCGGGTGACGAAGCCGATGATGTCGTCACCCGGCACCGGCGTGCAGCACTTCGACAAGCGGATGAGGACGTCGTCGAGGCCTTCGACGACCACCCCCGGGTTCCGGCCGCGCCGGCTGCGTCCCGGCGCCATGACGCTCGTCGACATCTGGTCGTCGTCGCTGTCCTGGTAGGCGCGGGCCACCTTCTGGGCGAATGAGACCGCCGACAGGTGCTGCTCACCGATCGCGGCCAGCACGCTGTCGAGGTCCGAGTAGCCGGCCGCCGTCACCTCGGTGGCGAGCGCATCGCTCTTCCAGACCCGCTGCAACGGCAGCGCTTGGCGGCGCAACTCGCGGGTGAGCTCGTCCCGGCCAGCCTCGATCATGTCGCCACGGCGCTCCCTCGAGAACCACTGGCGCACCTTGTTGCGGGCCCTCGGCGACACTGCGAACTGCAGCCAGTCGCGTGACGGGGCCGCTGACTCGAGCTTGGAGGTGAAGATCTC
>DAINND010000321.1:0-3967 GCA_036736065.1 Ilumatobacteraceae bacterium | reverse complement strand
TCCAATGGCTCATTGCCGATTCGGCGATGGAGCTCTACCAGTGCAAGCTGATGGTCCTCCACGCGGCCTACAAGATCGAGCACAAGATGGACTTCACCAGCGAGGTCTCGATGGCCAAGCACTTCGTGGCCAACAGCCTGTGGCGGATCATCGACCGTGCCATCCAGGTGCACGGCGCGCTCGGCTACTCCACCGACACGCCGCTCGCGCACATGCTGCAGCAGGCCCGCTGGAGCCGTTTCGCCGACGGCGCCGACGAGATCCACCAGATGCGCATCGCTCAGCGCACCATCGCGGCCTACAAGGACCACGGGACCACGAAGAAGGCCACCGGGGACCTGCCGCTGTGACCGGGGAGCTGTGGCGCCGGGGCGCGCTCGAGCTGGCCGGGATGATCGCTCGGCGCGAGGTGACGAGCCGCGAGGTCGTCGAAGCCCACCTGGCACGCATCGACGAGGTGAACCCGCAGCTCAACGCCATCGTCCGTCGCCTCGATGACGAGGCCCGCGCCGGCGCCGACGCAGCCGATCGTGCGGTGGCCGCCGGTGAACGGCTCGGACCGTTCCATGGCGTGCCGATCACGGTCAAGGAGAACATCGATCTCGCCGGCACGCCCACCACGCAGTCGCTCGCCGCGTTCGGCGAGGCCGTCGCCCCGGTCGATGCACCGGTGGTCGAGCGGATGCGCGCCGCCGGCGCGATCCCCATCGGACGGACCAACCTGCCCGACCTGGGCCGGCGCGTGTTCACCGAGTCGAGCCTGCACGGCATCACCGACAACCCGTGGATGAGTGGCCGCACCGCGGGTGGATCGAGCGGTGGCGAGGCTGCGGCGCTGGCCGCCGGGATGAGCCCGCTCGGCCTCGGCAACGACATCGGCGGCTCGCTGCGCAACCCGGCCCACTGCTGCGGCGTGGCATCGATCAAGCCCTCGACCGGCGTCGTCCCCACCGCCACGGTGATCCCCCCCGAGGATCTGTCGATCATGTCGCAGCTCATGCTGGTCGAGGGGGTGATGGCCCGGAACATCGCCGATGTGCGTGCCGGGTTGCACGCGGTGGCAGGTCCCCACGTCCGCGACCCCCTGGCACTGCCGGTCCTGCTCTCCGACATCGATCCCGGCCGTCGCCTGCGCATCGCCGTCACCCCCGACCCGCCCGGTGGCGCCACACATCCCGGTGTCGCCGCGGCGATCCGTCGTGCCGCCGACGCGCTGGCCGATGCCGGTGCCGAGGTGGTCGAGGCGGCGCCGGACAGCTTCGCCGAGTCGATCGAGCTATGGGCCAGGTTGCTCGTCGAGGAGGTGCGCGCCCAGGCGCCGCTGATCGAGATGGTGATGGGCGCCGACGGCTACACGTTCCTCACTCACGCGATGGCCCTCTACGCCCCGGCGACGACCGCGCAGGTCAGCGAGATGCATGCCGCCCGCAACCGGGTCGAGAAGCAGTGGCACCGGTTCCTCACCGAGCACGACGTGCTCCTGAGCCCGGTGTGGGCGCAGCCAGCCCTGCCGCACGGCTACGACATCGCCTCGCTCGACAACGCCGTGGCGACGTTCGAGGTGCTGCGACCGGTCGTGCCGTTGAACTTGCTCGGCCTGCCCGCAGCGGTGGTGCCGGTCGGGTTCGCCGACGGCCTCCCGATCGGCGCGCAGGTGGCGGCGCGCCGCTTCAGCGATCTCGCCGCCTTGAGCGTGGCTCAGCTCGTCGCCGACGTGCTCGGCGACGAGTCGCCGCTCACGCCGATCGATCCTCGCCGCTGACCGCGACCTGCTTGGCCCAGCGGTAGTCGGCCTTGCCGGACGGCGAGCGGACGATCTCGGTCACGAAGACGAACGCCTTCGGCAGCTTGTAGCGGGCGATGTGCCGCTCGGCCTCGTGCAGCAGGTCGGCCTCGGTCACCTCGGCGCCCTCGCGGAGGCGCACGACGGCGACGACCTCGTTGCCCCAGCGTTCGCTGGGCCGCCCGGCGACGACGCAGTCGTACACCGACGGATGGGCCTTCACGGCTGCCTCCACCTCTTCGGCGAAGATCTTCTCGCCGCCCGAGTTGATGGTCACCGAGTCGCGGCCGTGCAGCTCGATGATCCCGTCGGTGCGCAGCCTGGCCCGGTCGCCCGGGACCGCGTAGCGCACGCCGTCGACCACCGGGTAGGTGCGCGCCGTCTTGGCCGCGTCGCCGAGGTAGCCGAGCGCGAGGTTGCCACTCTTGGCCAGCCACCCGAGCTCGGGATCGCCGGCGCCGAGCTCGCGGTCGAGATCGGCCGAGAGCACATGGTTGCCGGGGGAGATGGGGAAGGTGCCCGTCGTTGCGCCGGAGCCCACCGACACGTGGGAGAGCTGGCCTCCAGCCTCCGACGAGCCGAGGCCGTCGACGATCATCAGCGTCGGCAGGTGCTGCAGGAACGCCTCCTTGAGCGGCGCCGACAGTGGTGCGCCGCCGGAGAGGAGCACCGTCAGCGACGACAGGTCGTAGTGGTGCGCGGCGAGGCCATCGAGCAGCGGTCGGGCAAAGGCGTCGCCGACGATGAGCAGGAAGCTGAGCCGCTCACGCTCGATGAGGCCCCAGACGTCGGCCGGATCGAGCCGTTCGGGGATCGACTGCACGAAGACCGTGCCGCCGCCGTTCCAGGTCCGGAAGCTCATCCAGTGACCCGCACCGTGCATGAACGGCGGGGCCAGCAGGGCGCGCAGTCCTGTCGTCGCCTCGGCGAGCACACCCTCCATGGTCGTCGCCCGGCTGCCGCCGAAGCATTCGACGTTGGCGTCCCCGTTGCGCCACAGCACACCCTTCGGCATCCCCGTCGTGCCGCCTGTGTAGAGGATGTAGAGGTCGTCGGGGCTCCACGCGACGTCGGGCCGCTCCGGTGATGCCGCGGCGAGCGCGTCCTCGTACCAGACAGCGCCCGGGAGCAGGGGGTGGCCGGACGCATCGGGCACCTGGAGGATGACCTTGAGCCGCGGCAGGTCGCCCAGCACCTGGGCGAGGGTGGGGGTGAACTGGCTGTGCACCACCACCGCCTCGGCCTGCGAGTCGGTGAGCAGGTAGTGCAACTCCTCGGCGACGTATCGGTAGTTGACGTTGAACGGCGCCACCCGGGCCTTGAAGGCGCCGAGCATCGCCTCGAGGTACTCGTTGCCGTTGTGGAGGTAGATCGCGAGGTGCGACTGGCCGCTCTCGTGCCCGGCGAGCTCGGAGCGCTCGGTGCGCACCCCGAGACCTTGGGCGATGAGGTGGTTGGCCAGGCGACGTGTCCGCTCGGTGACCTGCGCCCAGGTGAAGCGCCGGTCACGGAAGACCAGGCACTCGTCGTCCGGGCGGGACGCGGCGATCGCTTCGTGCACCTCGGCGACGGAGAACTGCATGCTCCGACGGTAGGTCCATCGCGGCGCGCACGCCCAACCAGACCCGGTGCGATCGCTCGCGTCCGACTTGGGTAGGGTGCGCGTCCATGAGCAGCTCACGTCGTCCCGTCCAGTTCGGTGTCTTCATGCCCCAGGGCTGGAAGATGGAGCTGGCCGACATCGAGGGTGCCGAGGCCAAGTGGAAGACGGCGGTCGACATCGCCGTCAAGGCCGAGGAGTTGGGCTACGACTCGATCTGGGTGTACGACCACTTCCACAACGTCCCTCGCCCGGCCCACGAGGCGGTGTTCGAGTGCTGGACCACCATCGCCGCCATCAGTCAGCGCACCAGCCGGGTGCGGCTCGGCCAGATGGTCGGCTGCAACAGCTACCGCCAGCCGAGCGTGCTGGCCAAGATCACCTCGACCGTCGACGTGATCAGCGGTGGTCGGCTCGACTGGGGGATCGGGGCTGGCTGGTACGAGAACGAGTACCGCGGCTACGGCTTCGACTTCCCCAAGCCGAAGGACCGCATCGGCATGTTGCGCGAGGCGGTCGAGATCGTGCGCAGCATGTGGACCGAGCCGGAGACCACCTACAACGGCCGCTACTACAAGCTGCAG
>DAINND010000320.1:0-4007 GCA_036736065.1 Ilumatobacteraceae bacterium | reverse complement strand
TCCGCCGAGGTCGCCATGTTGAGCCGGACGTGGCCCGCACCGAGACGTCCGAAGCCGAGGCCAGGGCGTAGCTGCACGCCGCGCGCCCGTAACACCTCGAACGGCTCGTCGTCGAACCCACACACCCGACAGTCGAGCCACGCCAGGTAGGTGGCCTCGGGCACCCGGTAGCGCACCGCCGGGAGGTGCTCGTCGAGCAGCGCCACCAGGAGGTGACGGTTGCGGTCGAGATGGTCGAGCACGGCGTCGAGCCAGTCGTCCCCCTCGGTCCACGCGGCCACCGTGGCCTCGGCCGCCAGCACGTTGAGCGCGCCGAGGAGATGGTTCGGCAAGCCGGCGAGCTGCTGACGCAAGCGCTCGGGGCCGACGTGGGCCACGGCGTGCCGCAGCCCGGCGATGTTGAACGCCTTGGACGCCGAGTGCACCGTGACGGTGCGCGCGGCGACGTCGGGACCGAGCGCGGCGAACGACAGGTGCCCTGCCGGTGGATGGGTGAGATCGGCGTGGATCTCGTCGGCCACGACGAGCAGGTCGAAGCGCCCGGCGATGGCAGCGATCCGCTCGAGCTCAGCGTGATCGAAACGATGCCCGGTCGGGTTCTGCGGATGGCACAGCAGCAGCACCGAGGCCCCCTCCACCGCCAGCTGCCGCTCGAGCGCGGCGTAGTCGAACTCGACCCGGTCGGGCCCGATGTGCGCCGGCACCTCGACGAGGCGCAGGCCGAAGATGTCGACCACCTCGAGCAGCGGCGGGTACGCCGGCACGTGCAGCACCACACCGTCGCCGGGTCGGGTGTGCAGGTGCAGCACCGTCTGCACGGCCTGGACCACATCGCAGAACTCGCGGACCTCGCCGGGCGGGGGCTGCCAGCCGTAGCGCCGGGCACAGCGCTCGGACCACACCTCGATCGCCGGGCTGCCGAAGCCGTTCGCCCTCCAGTCGGGGTAGCCGAGCGCGGCCTCCTCGGCCATCTTCCTGATCGCGTCGAGCACCACCGGCGCCGGCGTCATGTCCATGTCGGCCACCCAGGCCGCGAAGGGGGTGCCGTGGCGGTGCCATTTCGCGCTGCGCGACCTGCGCAGGCGGTCGAGGTCGAGCGCGTCGAAGCCGTAGGGGTCGACCGGGCCGCGGCCGTCAGGCACGGACCCACTCGGCGATGCGCCGGATCCCCTCGGCCATGTCGTCGTCGGCCATCGCGAACGAGAAGCGCGCGTAGCCGGGCGTGCCGAAGGCCTCACCGGGCACGAACGCCACCTTGGCCTCGCCGAGCACGTTGTCGGCCAGTTCCAGCGTGGTGTGTGAGACCGTGCCGTTCGGGCCGAGCGGACGGCCGAGCAGACCGGACACGTTCGGGTAGCAGTAGAAGGCGCCCTCCGGCTCGATCGCGCGCACCCCGGGGATCTCGTTGAGCATGCGGTGCATGGTGACGGCACGGCGGGCGAAGGCGTCACGCATCATCGCCACAGCCGAGAGGTCACCGCTGACCGCCTCGAGCGCGGCCACCTGAGCGACGTTGCTCACGTTCGACGTGCTGTGCGACTGGAAGTTGATCGCCGCCTTCATCACGTCGCTCGGGCCGATCATCCAACCGACCCGCCAGCCCGTCATCGCATACGTCTTGGCCACACCGTTGACGATCACGCACTGGTCGGCGAGCTCGGGCACCACGGTCGGCATGCTGACGAAGCGGTTCGAGCCGTAGACGAGGTGCTCGTAGATCTCGTCGGTGAGCACCCACACACCGCGCTCGACGGCCCAACGTCCGATGGCCTCGACCTCCTCGGGCGAGTAGATCGCGCCGCTCGGGTTGTCCGGGCTGACGAACAGCAGCACCTTGGTCCGCGGGGTGAGCGCCGCCTCGAGCTGGTCGACGGTCACCTTGAACCCGGTCGACTCGTCGGTGTCGATCACCACCGGCACACCCCCGGCGAGCGTGATCGCCTCCGGGTAGGTGGTCCAGTACGGCGCCGGGCAGATCACCTCGTCGCCGTCGTCGCACAGCGCGGCGAACGCCGTGAACACGGCGTGCTTGCCGCCGTTGGTGACGAGCACCTGCGCCGCCGTGCACGAGAAGCCGGAGTCGCGCAGGGTCTTGGCGGCGATCGCCTCGCGCAGCTCGGGCAGGCCGGCCGCGGGCGAGTACTTGTGGTGCTTGGGGTCGCGGCAGGCGCGCACCGCGGCCTCGACGATGCGTTCCGGGGTCGGGAAGTCCGGCTCGCCAGCGCCGAAGCCGATGACGTTCTCACCCTTGGCCTTCAGCGCCTTGGCCTTGGCGTCGACGGCGAGCGTGGCCGATTCGGCGATGGCGGCGAGACGGGCGGAGGTGCGGTTCACAGGCGGCCTTTCGTACGCGGAGCACTCCGATGCTACTGGCGTCCCCGCCGGCGCCCCGTGTGTGTTTTGTTCAGCCACGTGGCGGTCGGGGCACTCGCCGCCAGACTGGCGAGGTGAGCATCGACCCCACCGCCATCGAGATCCCGGACCGGCTCCTCCCCGTCGACGGACGGTTCGGGTGCGGCCCGTCGAAACTGCGCCCAGAGCAGGTGCTCGCGCTGGCCCAGGCCAACCAGCACCTGCTCGGCACCTCACACCGTCAGGCCCCGGTCAAGCGGCTGGTGGCCTCGGTGCGCAGCGGGCTCAGCGAGCTCTTCGGCCTGCCCGACGGCTGGCAGGTCGTGCTCGGCAACGGTGGCTCGACGCTGTTCTGGGACGTCGCCACCTTCGGGCTGATCGCGCAGCACAGCGTGCACGCCGTGTTCGGCGAGTTCTCCGCCAAGTTCGCCGAGGCTGCCGCTGCGGCTCCCCACCTGGGCGAGCCGACGGTCGTGCGCAGCGAGCCCGGCGACCACCCCGAGCTGTCCGCCGTGACGGGCGCCGACGTCTACGCGCTGACCCACAACGAGACCTCGACCGGCGTGGCCATGCACCTGCGCCGGCCGACGGGCGCCGACCGCGATGCGCTCGTGGTCGTCGACGCGACCTCGGCTGCGGGCGGGCTGCTCTGGGATCCGACCGAGGTGGACGTCTACTACTTCGCTCCGCAGAAGTGCTTCGCCAGCGACGGTGGGCTCTGGCTCGCGGCCTGCTCACCCGCCGCGATCGAGCGCATCCGCGCCATCGGCTCGTCCTCGCGCTGGCGGCCGGCCTCGCTCGACCTGCAGCTCGCGCTCGACAACAGCCTGCTCGACCAGACCTACAACACGCCCGCTATCGGCACCCTCGTGCTGCTCGACGAGCAGGTGCAGTGGATGCTCGCCAACGGCGGCCTGGCGTGGGGCCACGAGCGCTCGAGCACCTCGGCCGCCATCCTCTACGGGTGGGCCGACGCCCGCCCGTGGGCGGCTCCCTTCGTGGCCGACCCGGCCAAGCGGTCGGCGGTGGTGGGCACCATCGACCTCGACGGCGTCGACGCCAACGCCGTGTGCGCGGCCCTGCGCGCCAACCGCATCGTCGACACGGACAGCTATCGCAAGCTCGGCCGGAACCAGCTCCGGGTCGGTATGTTCCCTGCCGTGGATCCATCGGATGTCGAGGCGTTGACGGCGTGCATCGACTTCGTCGTCGCGGCGCTGGGGTAGCGCCGTGCGCGTCGACGACGTGCTCACGTCGGCCTTCGACGAGCTCGCTCCGCTCCATTCCCCGATCCTCGTCGTCGCGCTGCGCGGCTGGTTCGACATCGCCGAGGTGGCCACCGACGCCATTGATGCGCTGAGCGCCGACGTCGTCGCCCCGATCGTCGCCTCGCTCGACCCGGACCCGTTCTTCGACTTCACCCAGGAGCGGCAGGAGGTCTACCTCGACGACGACGACGAGCGGCAGGTGCGCTGGCCGACCAACGAGTTCCGGGTCGCCCGCTACCCCGGCCACTCCCACGATCTCGTGGTCCTCGCCGGCGTCGAGCCTCACCTGCGCTACGCCACCTTCGCCGACTGCATCATCCCCGTCGCCCCACGGCTCGGCTGCGAGATGGTGGTCACGGTCGGCGCCGCCGCCGAAGCCGTGCCCCC
>DAINND010000319.1:0-4019 GCA_036736065.1 Ilumatobacteraceae bacterium | reverse complement strand
CGCGGCTACCCCTCCGACGATCGCGACGCTGTGCCCGCGCTGCACCTTGTCGCCGCGCGTTCCGGCCATGTTGTCGCGCAGGTAGTCGAAGCCGAACTCGTTGTTGGTGCCATAGGTGATGTCGCAGCCGTAGTTGGCGCGCTTCTCGGCGGGCCGCTCCTGGAAGCCGGGCACCACCAGGCCGACGCTCAAGCCGAGCCAGCGATGGATGCGACCCATGTTCTCGCCACCGAGGCGGGCGAGGTAGTCGTTGACCGTGATGAGGTGCACACCCTTGCCACCCAGGCCGTTGAGGTAGGCGGGAAGCGTGCTGACCAGGGTCTTGCCCTCGCCGGTCTTCATCTCGGCCACCCAGCCGAAGTGCAACGCGGCACCACCCATGATCTGCACGTCGAAGTGGCGCTGGCCGATCACTCGTACGGACGCCTCGCGCACGACGGCGAAGGCCTCGACGAGCAGGTCGTCGAGATCCTCGCCGCGCTCGATGCGGGAGCGGAACTCGGCGGTCTTCGCGCGCAGTGCGTCGTCGCTGAGCGCCTGCATCGCCGGCTCGAGATCGTTCACATGGGGCACGAGCCCCTGGAGCGCCTTCAGCTTCTTGCCTTCACCGGCGCGGAGGACTCGATCGAGGAGTTTCATGCGAGACGGAATCCTACCGGCTTCGCCTGCACCCACCCTGGGCAGGCAGACTGCTCGGATGCTGCACCGAACGGTCGACACCGTCATCTTCGACCTGGGCGGCGTGCTGTCGACGAGCGGCAGGCCGAGTGACATCGCCCGCCGCTTCCCCGATCACGACCCCGACCGTGTGCTGCGGGTGCTGATGGGTGACTACGGCACCGACACCGACCACCCGTGGCATCGCCTCGAGCGAGGTGAGATCACCCTCGACGAGCACCGGCAGCTCACCGCGGAGCTGCTGGCCGCGGCGGGCATCGAGCCCGCTGCGCCCCGACCGAGCTCGGGCCCGGGGGCACGGTTCGGGTTCGAGCTCAACCCGCCGGTGGTGGAGGTGGTCCACGAGCTGCGCAGCCACGGCCTCACGCTGGGGGTGCTGACGAACAACGTCCGCGAGTTCCGGTCGCTGTGGTGGGACCTGCTCCCCTTCACCGAGCTGTTCGACGACGTCGTCGACAGCCACGAGGTGGGCCTGCGCAAACCCGACCCTGCGGTGTATCAGCTCGCCCTGGCCAGGCTCGACGCGGCTGCGGAGCGGACCGCGTTCCTCGACGATGTGGCTTCGAACGTGGCCGCCGCCGACGCAGTGGGCATGGTGGGGGTGCTGGTGGAGGCCGATCCTCGGCCCGCGGTCGCGAGGGTCCGGGAGCTGACCGGCCTGACGCTGCCGGGTCGCTGATCGAGGGTCGCCGCAGCGGCGACAGCACGCACGTCACTGACCCCGGCAGCACGCAACGCCGCCGCAGCGGCGTGGAGCGTGGCACCGGTCGTGACCACATCGTCGACCAGCAGGACCCGGTAGGGACGCGCCGCTGGGCGCGACCGGAACGACGGGCCGTCGAGGCGCTCGGCGCGCCCACGTCCGGTCTGCGCGGGGCCGTGGGCGCGGTAGAGCAGCCTGCGGCACGGGACACCGAGCTCGCGAGCGACCGCCCTGGCCAGCAGTTCAGCCTGGTCGAAGCCGCGCTGGACCACGCGCGCCCTGCTGGTGGGCGCCCAGGTGACGACATCGGGTCGACACGCTCCCGGTCGATCGAGCCCGAGCCGGCGGACCATCAGCCGGGCGAGGTGGCGGACCAACGCCCGCCGGTTGCGGTACTTGAGGGCGAGCAGCGCCTGACGGGCCACCCCGTCGAACGGCATCGCCGCCTCGACACCCCGGTCGTCGAGCACCCGGGAGGTGGAGACGAGCGAGAACCGGCACGAGCGGCACAGATCGGGCCCCGGGTGCTGACAGCACCCGCAGCGGGACGACAACCAGGAGAGATGAGCCATGGCGGCATGCTGCCCGAGGGGTGTCGCAGGGATGTCCGGGCCCAGCCCGGCGATGCTCAGCCGTACCGGGTGGCGAGCAGCTCGTGGCAGCCCTGATCGGTGGCTGCGGTGAACGCCCGGGCGGTGATCATCTCGACGAGCTGGCGGCCGCGCTCGTTGGCCATGTCGAGCGTGCCACCCACGCTCACCGGTATGACCAGGCAGACCATCAAGCCGATCCGGTAGGCGTCGAGGCAGTCCTGCCAGGAGAGCTCCACACCACCCGACGTGAGCTCGTCGTGGTACGCGCGCAGCAGCCGCTCCTCGTGCGCCCGGCGGTCCTCGACGGTCAGTGACTGGGCGAGCAGGTACGCGACGTCGTAGACGCCACCCGATCGCGTGCTGATCTGCCAGTCGAGCACGACGACGTCCTCGGCGCTGCCGGGCTCGCCGAAGAACATGTTCTCCGCCCGGAAGTCGGTGTGGCAGATCGTCCGCGGCTCGCCGCCGAAGTCGGTGAGGATCTGCGCGAAGTGGTCGCGCACCGCTGCCCCGAGCACGACCTGGGCGTCGCTCAACTGGTCGCGGAAGCCGTTGTCGAGGAACGGTTGCCACGCCTGCTCGAAGACCCCGACCGCGCCCATCGTGATCGGCCCGTTGCCGTAGTCCATCCACGGGATCTCGTCGAGCCGGGGGCTCTGCCACCACTCCGCCTGGAACCTCGCCAGGGCGCGCAGCGCACGCTCGGCGAGCTCGGGCGACATCCCCACGATCTGGTCGGGCGAATGGAGGTGGCCGAGGTCCTCGAGCAGCAGCGCCGACAGGTTGGAGTCGGAGTCGATGGTGCTCCACCAGCAGCGCGGCACGCGCAGCGACGACGTGGGTGCCACCTCGCGGTAGAACAACGCCTCGCGCACGTAGTACCGGAACAGCTGCATCTGCGCCCGGTTGGCCTCGTAGGGCGAGGGCAGCTTGGCGATGAGCGACGTCGGCAGCCCTTCGGCCGGGCCGTCGTAGCTCACCGCGAGGCGAGCGAGTTGCCCGACCATCCCGACCCCCGCCCCGAACGGCGTCACCGCCACCGACGCGACGGTGGTGCCGTCACCGAGGTGGCCCGCCTCGCGCAGGGCCTCGTCGAGCCAGGCCGTGTCGATCTCGTCGATGTTCATGAGCAGCGCTGCGGGCATGTCCAGACCGTATTGCCCACAGCACCCGCCATGCAGCGTCGTGCTCGAGGTGCGCAGCACTAGGGTCGCCCACCGTGACGATCTCCGACCCGCCTGCGACCGTGCGCGACTACCGGCCGCCGTCGGTCGCCGCAGACTGGTCGATCCGCCTGGCCAGGTGCGTGCTCGGCCTGGCCCTGTTCGGGGCGGGGATCGCGTTCATCCTCGAGGCCCACCTCGGCGCGGCGCCGTGGGACGTGTTCCACCAGGGTGTGAGCGAGCTGACGGGCATCTCGGTCGGCATCGTGATCGTGCTCACCGGGCTGGCACTGCTGCTGCTGTGGATCCCGCTGCGCCAACGGCCGGGGGTCGGCACGATCCTGAACGCGCTCGAGATCGGGCTGGTCGTCGACGCCCTCCTGCCACTCATCCCCGACACGGACCGGTTGGTGCCGCGGATCGGCTACCTCGTGGTGGGCCTCGTCATCATGGGGATCGGCTCGGGCTTCTACATCGGCGCAGGGCTCGGGCCCGGGCCGCGCGACGGGATCATGATGGGCCTCAGCCAGCGCGGCATCAGCGTGCGCCTGGCGCGCACGCTGATCGAAGCCGCCGTCTTGGTGGTCGGCCTGCTCCTCGGCGGCACGATCGGCATCGGCACCGTGGCGTTCACCCTCGGCATCGGACCGCTGGTGCAGTTCTTCCTGCCGCGGTTGAGCCTGCCCCCGCTGCGTCCGGGCGCCGCGTACGGCGACGCCGGACCGACAGCGGGGCTCGAGGGCGCCTAGTAGCGGTAGTGCTCGGGCTTGAACGGCCCGGTCGGCTCGACACCGAGGTACGCGGCCTGCTCGTCGGTGAGCTTGGTCAGCTTCACCCCGAGGGCGGCGAGGTGCAGCGCGGCAACCTTCTCGTCGAGCCGCT
>DAINND010000318.1:0-4029 GCA_036736065.1 Ilumatobacteraceae bacterium | reverse complement strand
GACTGCTCGTCCTGCTCAGCCCTACCACGGCCCTCGCCCGGCCGACGACTACCGTCCCGACCACGGTGGCCCCGTCGCACACGGTCACCGTCCTGGCCCCGGCCGCGGCCTCGGCTTCGCCGGCGCCGGCGACCGCCGTGCTCCTCGAGGGCACGTGGCTCTTGCTCACAACCGCTGCTGCGGTGCGCGAGCAGCGGCGAATCGCCGTCGAGGACGCGAGCGCCGTCGTCCACGAGACGAGTGTGGGCGGGACGAGCGGAGATCTGGTCGTGCTCACGACCGATGTCCCGGCGGACGCCCCGGTCGACGTGGTCGGTTGCGATGCGAACGGCCGGGCCGACGAAGGTGACACCGTCGTGGTGCTCGGTGCCTCGCCGATGCGGATCGGCTATCCGGCCGACGGTGCGCCGATCGAGCTCCGCAAGGCCACCGACGCGGCCGACATCGCCGAGGGCGCCCCGGTCGTCGACGCCGACGGCATCCTCGTCGCCCTGTGCACCCACGACGTCGCGAGCGACGGGTCGACCGAGGTGAGGGTGGTCCCGATCGCCGATGTGCTGGCCTCGCTGCTCGGCGGCGAACCGACCGACCCGACCTCGAGCGGCTCGCTCCCCGACGACGGCGCGCCCGCCACGGGCTGGATCGGGATCCGGCTCGTCGAGCTCACCGATCCCGAGGCGGTGGTGATCGACTGGGTGGCACCCGACAGCCCCGCAGCCCTTGCCGGCATCTCCGTCGGGGAGGCGATCGTGGCGATCGACGGTGCCTCGGTGGTCACGGTGGCCGAGGTGCGGGCGGCGCTCGCTGCTTCGCTGCCGGGTGACACCGTGGTGCTCACGCTGCTCTCGGCCGACGGCAACGAGCGCGACGTCAGCGTCGTGCTCGGCGTCGCCGCGCCCGACGTATGACCCGGACCACGACGAGCGCACCGACGAAGCCGAGGACCACCATCGCCCCGAGCGACAGCTCCTGGCGGCGCTTGGGTGTGATCATCGTCCACCAGCGCTCCTCGGTGCCTTCGACGTAGGCCTGCTCGTTGGTGACGGTGGGGGCCCACCCCTCGGCGCGCAGGCGATCGTTGGCGACGAGCCACGGCGAGCGGGTGTAGGCCATCAACCCGGGTGGGATCGGGCCACGCTGGAAGCGCCACCGCAGCGAGGCGACCACGTCGGCGACCCGGTCGGGCACCTTGACCCGCGGACCGGCTCCGGACAGCGCCCGCACGGACGCCGCCGGGATGAAGCCGTCGGGGGCCACGTTGTAGACCCCGTCGAGGCGGCGGGTGGTGACCAGCTCGACGGCTGCGGCGAGGTCGTCGAGGTGGACGAACTGCGCCGGCGGGTCGTCGACGGCCAGACGCTGGCCCATGCCCCAGGCCAGGGCGCGAGCCAGCCCGCTGGTGCCGTTGGCCGCCATGGCCACCGCCGGGCGGAGCACGGCGACCGTGCGCCCCGGGCGGGCCCGCCGCCAGTCGTCGGCCAGCTGCTCCATCGCGGCGACCTGCGCGGCGTAGGCGAACTCGTTGGCGGGTCGTACGACGGCGTCCTCGGTGAGCGGCACCGGGTTGTTCTCCCACGCTCCGTAGACCATCGCCGACGACACGACCACGAGGTGGGAGGCGGCGTCGAGGGCGTCGAGGGCCTGGGCCGCACCGACGGCGATGCTCTCCCGTCGACGGGCCCGTGCGTCGGGGTCGGCTGCGCCGAGGTAGACGGCGACATCGCACCGTCCCGGCTCGACCAGCTCGAGGCCGGCCACGGTGGCGAGCCGGGCGAGGACCCGCGTGCCGAGCGCGCTGTCGGCGTCGCTCACCCACACCCCGGTCATGGTCGAGCACGCTACCCGGCCCGACGAGCCGGGCGGCCCTGCGAGCCGTAGCATGCAACCATGTCAGGCAACGACCTCCCCGGATGGCCCGGGAACGGGTCCGGCGACAACCCCTTCGCCGGGATGCCGATGTTCGGCGACCTCGCCAAGGCGCTGTCCGGGCAGGGCCCGCTGAACTGGGACGCAGCAAAGCAGTTCGCCGCGATGGCCGCGACGGGCGGCGCGAGCGAGGGCAACGTCGATCCGACGGTCCGGGTCGCCTGGGAGCAGCTGGTGCCCATCGCCGAGATGCACGTCGGCGACGCGACCGGCCTCGACACGCCCCCGGCCACGCTCGAGCTGACGACACCGGGGGTCTGGGCCCAGCGCACCCTCGAGGCCTACCGCCCGTTGTTCACCGATCTCGCCCAGTCGCTCGGAGGGACCGGCACTCCTGCCTCACCGGAAGCGGCTGCGGATCCGCTGATGGCCATGCTCGCCGGCCTCAGCCAGATGATGGCTCCGGCCATGCTCGGCATGTCGCTCGGCTCGATGGTCGGGCGCCTCGCCACCCGCGCCTTCGGCCAGTACGACCTACCGATCCCCCGCTCCTCGCGGACGTTGCTCGTCGTGCCCGGCACCGTCGATGCCTTCGCCGCCGATTGGAGCCTGCCGGCCGATTCGATGCGCCTGTGGGTGCTGGCCCAAGAGCTCACCGGTCACGCCGTCTACTCCCAGGACGCAGCCCGCGACGCGATCACCGCCCTCGTGCGGCGCCACGTCGGAGCCTTCCGCCCCGACCCCGAGGGTGTGATGGAGAAGCTGTCACAGCTCGACGTCGACAGCTCCGACCCGATGCAGGCCATGCAACGGGTCTTCTCCGACCCCGAGGTGCTCCTCGGTGCGGTGCGCTCACCGGAACAGATCGAGCTCGCACCGGTCCTCGACGCGGCCACGGCGGCCGTCGTCGGATTCGTCGACTACACGGTCGACGCCGTGGCGGTCCGGTTGATCGGTGGCGATGCCCTGCGCATCGCCGAAGCCGTGCGCCGCCGGCGCATCGAGGCCTCCGCCGAGGACGTCTTCATCGAGCGCCTGCTCGGCCTGCAGGTGACGGTGTCGACCGTGCAGCGCGGCAAGGAGTTCGTGCAGGGCGTCGTCGACCGTGCCGGTGAGGCTGCGCTCGCCCCGCTGTTCACCCGACCAGGCGCCCTGCCCACTCCGGCCGAGCTCGATGCGCCGGGCCTGTGGCTGGCCCGCATCGAGCTCTGAGCGGGTCGCGTGACAGGTCGGCCATGAGCGACGGGCTCTCCCCGCTCGAACGCGACTATTCGCCCTCCACCACGGTGGCGAGCCTCGACGCCGAGCTCGACCGCTATCGCCGCACCTCCGACGAAGCCGCCGAGCGACCGCTCGAGGTGGTCGGGGCGGGCGGGCTCGCGGGAGGCAGCGCGCTCGTGGTCGACCCCGCCCTCGGCGGGCACCTGCACGTCTTCGTCCACGGCGGCTTCTGGCAGCAGCTGCGCGCCCGCGACTCGATCGGCCCCGCTCTGGGCTTCGCCGCGCTGCCCGTCACGTTCGCGGCGGTCGACTACACCCTGGCGCCCGCAGCCTCCATCCCGGCGATGATCCGCCAGTGCACCGACGTGGTCGACGCCCTCGTCCACCGCTACGAGCCGTCGTCGATCACGCTCTCGGGGCACTCCGCCGGGGCCCCCCTCCCTGCGCACGTCTCCCTTGCCCGGCCCGGCCGGTTCGACCTGGTGGTCCTGCTCGGCGGGGTCTACGACCTGGTGCCCCTCGTCGACACGTACATCAATGTGCCGCTCGCCATGACCACCACCACGGCGCGGGCCTGGTCGGTGCCGCTCGGCACGCCACCAGGCGCACCAGTCCTGGTGGCCCACGGCGAGCACGAGACCGGTGCGTTCATCGCTCAGAGCGCGGCGTTGGCGGAGGCATGGGACGCCCCGCGAGAGGTGTTGTCGGGTCGGAACCACTTCGATGCGATCTTCGATCTCGCTGCGCTCGACGGCCCGAGCCGTACAGCACGGCCCCGGCAGCAGCGGTGACGGCGACGAAGCCGAAGCCCACCCTGCCCGGCATCTCGAACAGCACCGGCACCACGCCCGCAGCCACCCAGCCCAACTGGAAGCGGGTCTCGAACTGGGCGAAGGCCCGCCCGCGGGTGGCGTCGGGCGCGTCGCGCTGCACGATGGCTTC
>DAINND010000317.1:0-4044 GCA_036736065.1 Ilumatobacteraceae bacterium | reverse complement strand
GGTCTCTGCCGTGCCGGTCCGGAAGATGACCTCGAACACACCTTGGCCGCTCTCATCGGGAGGGCAGAAGATCAGCGCCACCAGGTGGGGGGAGCTGGTGGTGGGCACCGGGCTCGGGGCGGCCATCGAGAACATCGCTCCGGTGAGATCGATCCGGGTCGACGGCCCGGGAGCCTGGCGCATGGCGAAGTTCTCGACGAAGAGCGCGGAGACGATCTGCATGCAGGCGAGGGTACCGGCCTAGCCGCCGACCCCACCGACCCAGGTGCCCGCCACACGGAGGTTGTCGTCGAGGGCGACGAGGTCGGCAAGGGCTCCGGCGCGCAGAGCTCCTCGGTCGGTCAGGCCGAGGACCCGGGCCGGTGTGGTGCTCGCCGCCCACGCGGCGTGCTCGAGGCTGACTCCGGCGGCGACCATCCGGCGGATCGCACCGTCCATCGTGAGCGCGCTTCCGGCGAGCGTCCCGTCGGGGAGCCTGGGTGCCCCGTCGCGCAGGTCGAGGTCACCGAGCGGCCCGGCGCGGCCAGACCGCCAGGCCACGGCATCGGTGACGAGCACCGTGCGGCCCGGCCCGAGCGACGACGCGGCGAGGCGGAGCATCCGGGGGTGGACGTGGACGCCGTCGGCGATGAGCGAGGCGGCGACGGTCGGGTGCGTCAGCGCCCAGGCGGCCACGCCGGGCTCTCGGTGGTGGAGGCCGCTCATGCCGTTGAACAGGTGGGTGACCAGGCGGGCGCCAGCCTCGACGACGGCATCGAGCTGGGCGTCGGTCGCTCGCGTGTGACCGATCGCCACAGTGGTTCCGCGAGCGGCGAGCAGCCGTGTCGCGGCCGCTGCGTCCTCCTGCTCCGCGCCGAGGGTGACCAGGGCGACCTGAGGTGGGAGCGCCGTGAGCCAGTCGAGGTCGATCGGGACGACCAGATGGGCGGGGTGGGCGCCGCGGGCAGCGCCGAGGAACGGGCCCTCGAGATGGGCGCCCACGATGCGCGTCCGGCGGCTCGGGCGCGCCATGGCGGCCGCGATCCGCGCCAGCGGTCGGCGATAGGCGCCGAGCGGGGAGCTCACGAGGGTGGGGCACCACGAGGTGACCCCCTGTGTGAGCAGCTGGTCGTCGAGGCGGTCCCAGTCGTCACCTTCGGCGACGGCCACGTCGAGGTCGCCGATGCCGTTGACCTGTAGGTCGACGAAGCCGGGCAGCAGGTGCTCGACGTCGTGCGGCCTGCCCGGATCGGAGCTGATGTCGACGATGCGCCCATCGGCGACGGTGAGCACCGCGTCGTCCACCCACCCGTCCGCGCCGAGCGCACGGGCCGCGCACAGCCGACGCATCTGGTCCGCCATGCCGCCGACGGTACCACCGCAGGGGTACCCTCGGCCCATGGCCGATCACGGCGACGATCAGCTGAGCACCCGCGACCTGGTGCTCGCCGAGGCGACGCACTGCTTCGCCGAGCAGGGCTACGACGGCACCTCGCTCAACGACATCGCTGCCGGTGTCGGCATCCGTCGACCCAGCCTGCTCCACCACTTCGGCTCCAAGGAGCAGCTCTATCGCGAGGTGTTCGAGCGGATGCTCGGCGACTGGTTCGCGCGGCTCGAGAGCGCCATGGCCTCGGCCGAGCGCGGCCTCGACAAGGTCGAGCACGTGCTCGCCGCCGGGTTCGACTTCTTCGTCGACAACCCCGACTACGTCCGGCTCGTGCGCCGCGAGGCCCTCGACGGCGGATCGCGGCTGGGCATCGACCTGGCGGGCGTGCTGCGCCCCCTGTGGGACCGGGCCGTCAGCTTCTTCCGCCAGGAGATGGAGGCGGGGACCATCCGGCGCCATGATCCCGAGCAGTTCCTCATCACCGGCTACGGGGCGATCCTCAGCTATTTCTCCGACGCGCCACTCCTCGGCGGCCTGCTCGACGCCGACCCTCTCGACGAGGCGTCGCTCCGTCGCCGACGCGACCATCTGCTCGCGTTCTACCGGGTGGCGCTGTCGCCCTGAGCGACGGCTACCGTTCCGACGCATGGCGACAGTGGACGTGCAGGGGGCGACGGTCGGGTTCGCAGTGGAAGGCGCCGGCGTGCCGCTGCTGCTGTTCCACGGGACGACGATGAACCGGTCGGCCTGGGACATGGTGCGCGCAGCGATGCCCACCGGCTACGAGTACGTGATGGTGGACTTCCCGGGCTCCGGGGAGTCGTCGATGCCGGAGTCGCCCCTGACCGTCGAGGGCCTCGTCGATCAGGCGGTGGCGGTCATGGACCACCTCGGGCACGAGCGCTTCCACGTGGCCGGGTACTCCCTCGGTGCGGTCGTGGCGCTGGCCGCCGCCGGCGAGCTCGGCGCACGCGTCGCGTCGGTCACCTCGCTCTGCGGATGGGCGACCACCGACGCGCGGATGCGGTTCACCTTCGGGCTCTGGCGCCGCCTCATCGAGCGTGACCCGGAGTTGTTCATGCGCTACGCAGTGGCCGACGGGTTCACCGCTGGAGCGATCGCTGCGCTCGAACCGATGCTCGAGGCCGTCGTGGCCCAGGGCGCCGGCTCGATCGCCCCGGGCGCGGACGCCCATCTCGACCTCGACGAGCGCGTCGACATCGCAGCGCTGGTCGGGCGGATCGGTGCGCCCACGCTGTTGATCGCCGGCGCCGAGGACCGATGGGTCGACCCGGCGCACAGCCGGGCGATCGCCGAGCGGTTGCCGAAGGCCCGGTTGGAGGTCGTCCCGTTCGGCCATCTGGTCATCCAGGAGGGAGCCGGAGTGGTCGCCGAGCTGCTGCACGCGCACCTGAGCGCATCGCGATGAGCCGCGCATCGCAGTTCCCTCCGCTCGCGCCAGACGTCGAGCGGCGGTGGTCGAGGTTCGGGCGCGAGGGCTCCGAGCTCTACGTGACCCTGCTCGGTCTGCGCGTCGAGGAGGTCCGCACCGACTACTGCCGGATGCGCTTGCCGTTCGTGCCGTCTCTGCGCCAGGCGGCCGGGGTCGTGCACGGAGGGGCCATCGCCAGCCTGCTCGACTCGGTCGTCGTCCCGGTGGTCGGGTCGGCGTACGGTCCGGAGGCTCGGTTCTCCACTGTCGACATGCACGTCCAGTTCATGTCGGCCCTCGTCGATGACGACGCCGTGGCCGAGGGCTGGGTCGTCAAACGTGGCGGACGGACCGTGTTCTGCGAGGCGGAGGCCGTGGCCGCCTCGACCGGGACCGTCATCGCCCGGAGCATGCTCACCTACAGCGTCAGCCTGCCCCGCTGACACCGCTCGGAGCTGTCGGGACGGCTCCATGCCGGTCGGTGCGGTCCGTCGATGAGTAGCGTTGGGCGGATGGCTGGAGCGGGACACACCCTGTCGGAAGCAGCGTCGAAGGCGCTGCTGCGTGAGTACGGCGTGCCGATGGCTGCCGAACGGGAGGTGGCGACCGTCGAGGAGGCGGTCGAGGCTGCCGCGACCATCGGGCATCCCGTCGTGGTCAAGTTGTGCGGCGACGCGATCGCGCACAAGACCGAGCGCGGCCTGGTGCGGCTGAAGCTCGGCGACGGCGATGCCGTCCGCTCGGCTGCCACGGAGCTGCTCGCTGCGGCGACCCCGGACGACGGACCGGTCACGCTCCTCGTGGCTCCGATGGTGTCGGGCAACCGCGAGCTCATCGCCGGTGTGGTGCGCGATGCGCAGTTCGGTGCGTCGGTGGTGCTCGGTGTGGGAGGCGTGCTCGCCGAGGCGGTGGCCGGCGTCGTGTTCCGACCGGTGCCGATCGCGGCAGTCGATGCGGAGGACATGGTCGCGTCCCTGGCGACGCAGAAGCTGCTCGGTGAGTTCCGAGGTGAAGCCGCTGTCGACCGTGAGCAGCTCGTCGCCGTGCTGCTCGGGCTGTCAGCGGCGGCACAGGCCCGGCCCGACATCGCGAGCATCGACGTCAACCCACTCATCATCGGCCGCGACGGTGCTCCCGTCGCGGGGGGGGGCCGCGGGGGGAGAGGGAGAGCGGGGGGGGCCGCCCGGCGGGGGGGGGGGGGGGGGAGGCCCGCGAAGGGAGCAGCCCGGGACGGGCGCGGGGG
>DAINND010000316.1:0-4045 GCA_036736065.1 Ilumatobacteraceae bacterium | reverse complement strand
GGCGGGCTCACTGGTTGCGGCGGTGAGCAGGTCGGCGTAGACGCGAGCCTCGACGTAGCGAGGGAGCAGCGTGTCGAGGATGGTGGTCGGATCGGGCTCGAACTCGAAGTCGGCCGGCGCGCCGGACGCGTCGGTCCCCTTGCCGTCGCCACCCTTGGCCAGGTCACGGTCGAGCGGCACCAGTGGGCGCAGCACGACTTCCTGCGAACCGGCAGAGATGAAGCGGGTGTAGACCAGGGAGACGCTGTCGAACTCGCCCGAGATGTACTGCTCCATCACGTACTGCCCGATCGCCTTGGCGTCGGCGTACGTCGGGCTGTCGCTGAAGCCGGCGAAGGTCCGGGCGAGCTGGTAGCCGCGGAAGCGGAAGTAGCCCTCGGCCTTGCGGCCGCAGGCCACCACGGCGTAGTCCTTGCCGGCGAGCACGTCGGCCTTGATCTCACCCTCGGTGGCACGCTGCACGCCGGCGTTGTAGCCGCCGCACAGCCCACGATCGGCGCTGATGACCACATAGGCGGTCCGCCGGATCTCGTCACGTCCGGCCAGCAGCGGGGACCGCGACGCATCGCCACCGGCTGCAGCGAGGTCCTTGACGACCTCGGTGATCTGCTCGCTGTACGGCACCGCAGCGGCGACCCGCTGCTGTGCCTTGACGATGCGGGACGCAGCGATGAGCTCCATCGCGCGGGTGATCTTCTTCGTGGCCTGCACGCTGCGGATGCGGCTGCGCAGGATGCGCTCTTGACCGCCTGCCATTACTGGTGCCCTCGTTCGTCGGCCCTACGACCGGGCGCGCGAGCCAGCACCACATCGGTGGTGCGTCCCTCGGCGCAGATCGCAGGGGTGGTCAACAGCTTCATCGGAACTACTCCGTTGCCAGGGTCTTCGTGCTCTGGGCCTCGCCGACTTCGCCGGCCGAGGTCGCGGTGGGGTCGGCTGCCTTGGCGGCTGCGGTCGCGGCGACGAACTGCTCCTTGAACGAGCCGATGATCTCGGCCAGCTCGCCGGGCACGTCGGCCTTGGGGTTCGAGCGCATCCCGGCCAACAGGCCACCGTGCGTCGAGCGCATGTGCTCGACGAGCTCGCGCTCGAAGCGACGCACATCACCGACCGGAAGGCTGTCGAGGTAGCCCTTGGTGCCGGCGAACACGACCACGACCTGCTCCTCGACCGGCATCGGGCTGTTGAGCGGCTGCTTCAACAGCTCGACGAGGCGGTAGCCACGCTCGAGCTGGGCCTTGGAGATGGCGTCGAGCTCGGAGCCGAACGTGGCGAAGGCCTCGAGCTCGCGGAACTGGGCGAGGTCGAGCTTCAGGGTGCCCGACACGCTCTTCATCGCCTTGATCTGCGCAGCGCCACCGACTCGGCTCACCGAGATGCCCACGTCGACGGCGGGACGCACACCCGACTTGAACAGGTTGTCCTGCAGGTACACCTGGCCGTCGGTGATCGAGATCACGTTGGTCGGGATGTATGCCGAGACGTCGCCGGCCTTGGTCTCGATGACGGGCAGTGCGGTCAGCGAACCGGCGCCCTTTTCGTCGGACAGCTTCGCCGCACGCTCGAGCAGGCGGCTGTGCAGGTAGAACACGTCGCCGGGGTAGGCCTCGCGGCCCGGCGGGCGACGCAACAGCAGCGACACCTGGCGGTAGGCCTCGGCCTGCTTCGACAGGTCGTCGTAGATGATGAGGGCGTGCTCACCGTTCTCCATCCAGTGCTGGCCGATGGCGCAGCCGGCGTACGGCGCGAGGTACTTGAACGGAGCCGGGTCCGAGGCCGGTGCGGCCACGATGACGGTGTAGTCGAGGGCACCGTACTGACGCAGGGTCTCGACGGTCTGGGCGACGGTCGAGCCCTTCTGGCCGATGGCGACGTAGATGCACTTCACGCCGAGGCCACGCTGGTTGATGATCGCGTCGATCGCCACCGTGGTCTTGCCGGTCTTGCGGTCGCCGATGATCAGCTGGCGCTGGCCGCGGCCGATCGGGGTCATCGCGTCGATGGCCTTGATGCCGGTCTGCAGCGGCTCGTGCACGGGCTTGCGGCCCATGATGCCCGGCGCCTGGATCTCGACACGGCGGGGGATGCCCCCGACGATGTCGCCCTTGCCGTCGATCGGCTGGCCGAGCGCGTTCACCACGCGACCGAGCATCGCGTCGCCGACGGGCACCGAGAGGATGCGGCCGGTCGCCTTGACGGTCTGGCCCTCTTCGATGTCGAAGCCGTCGCCGAGCACCACGGCGCCGATCGAGTCCTCGTCGAGGTTCAGCGCGAGGCCGAACGAGCCGTCCTCGAACTCGACCATCTCGTTCACGGCGCAGGCGGGCAGGCCGCTGATGCGGGCGATGCCGTCGCCCACCTCGGCGACGCGGCCGACGGTGCGTGCCTCGAGTGAGGGCTCGAAGCCCTCGAGGTTGTTCTTCAGCGCTGCGGCGATGTCGCTCGCGCTCAGGGTCAGTTCTGCCATCTTCGTGTCTCCTACAGGCGCGACTTCAGCTGGTCGATGCGGGTGCGGACGCTGCCGTCGATGACGGTGTCGCCCACCGTGGCCACGATCCCACCGATGACGGACGGATCGACGACCACTTTGAGGTTGAGTTGCTTGCCGGTGGCGTTGGCCAGGGCGGCGGCGAGACGAGCCTGCTGGTCGTCGGTGAGGGCCACGGCGGTGCGCACCTCGGCGACCTCGAGGTTCTTCGACGACGAGGCGCGGGCCACGAGGCGGTCGATGATCGCCGGCAGCTCGCGGCCGCGACCAGCGCCGACCACCATCGACACCAACTGCACGGTGGTCGTGGTGGCCTTGCCCCCGAGGAGGTCCTCGATGATGGCCTGGCGCTTGGCGACGGGGATCTGCTCGTCGGTCAGTGCGCTGCGCAGGGCGTCGCTCGACTCGAAGCTGCGGGCGAATCGGAACAGCTCGTCCTCGACCTCGTCGATCGTGCCCTCGGCCACGGCCACCTCGAAGAGGGCCTTGGCGTATCCGTCGATGCGTGCGTCGCTCATGATGCGGCTCCGACTCGTGCGATGAAGCTCTCGATGAGCTGCTGGTGCGTGCCGTCGTCGAGCGAGCCGCGCACCACATGGTCGACCGCAGCACTCGACAGGCGGGAGATCTCGCTGCGCAGCTCGTCGGTGCTGCGGCTGCGTGCCGAGGCGATGTCGGCCTCGGCCTTGGCACGCAGGTCGGCGAGCTCGGTCTCGAGCCGGGCCCGGCCGTCGGTCAGGACCGCGGTCGCGTGGGCATCGGCCTCGGCGAGGATGCGTGCCCGCTCGGCCTCGATGTCGCCGAGCGCCTGGCGGATCTGCGCCGCCTCGGCGCCTGCTGCGGTCTCGTCGGCAGCTGCGTCGTCGAGCTCTTTCTGGATGCGCGCCGTGCGATCGGCGAGCGACTTCTTCATCTGCGGCCAGGCGAACTTGAACAGCAGGGCGAAGATGATCAGCGCAGCGATGCCGCCGTAGAGGAGCTCGGCCCGTGCGGGCCAGAACGCGTACTCGGTGACGCACTCGCCGTTGTCGTCGACGCCACACTTGGCCATCGGGACGATGATGGAACCCAGAACGTTCATCGTGCCATCACCTCGCCCACGACCCGGCTGACGACGGCTGCATCCGGCCGACGACCCGTGGCGAGCTCACCGGCCTTGCTGGCCACATCGGCCACGGCGCTCTCGATCTGCCCGCGCACTGCTGCCCGAGCCGCCTCGTTCTCCGCCGCTGCTGCCGCACGCCGCTCGGCGAGCTCTGCGTTGAGGGCGGTCAACTTCTCCTGCCGCTCGGCCTCGAGCGACTGCCGGGCCGCCTCGACCCGAGTGGCCGCCTCGGCCTTGACCGCGGCGAGCTGGCGCTCGTAGTCGGCCACGTCGGCCATCGCCGCTGCACGCTGGGCCTCGGCCCGCTCGTGCTGGCCACGGATGTGGCCATAGCGCGCATCCATGCTCTTCTTCAAGCGGGGGAACAGGAAGTAGCGCATGAGCAGGGCGAAGACGATGACCGCCCCGCCGCCCCAGTAGCGCTCTTTCAGCTCGGGGACGCTCGGGCCCGG
>DAINND010000315.1:0-4070 GCA_036736065.1 Ilumatobacteraceae bacterium | reverse complement strand
CAGATCGTGAAGCAGCTGTTCAAGTTGATCGAGGTCGTGAAGATCAGCGAGCTCGACCCACGGCGCTCGGTCGAGCGCGAGCTGCTGCTCGCGACGGTGCGCACCGCCGGCCCCGACAGCGGCGCCGAGCACCGGGCCGAGATCGTCGAGCTGGCCAACATCTTCGAGGGCATGATCCTGGCCGGGGGCGCCGAGGCGATCACCGTGGCGCTCGACGGCCATCCCGACAAGCTCGACGACTTTGAAGACCTCCTCGCCGGATATGGCATCGTGGAGCTCCAGCGGACGGGCCGTGTGGCCCTGCCGAAGATCGACCGTCAGGCGCGCCTGCGCGTCGTGACCACCAAGCAAGGAAAGGGTGCCTGAGATGGCCGCGAAGATGTACTACGAGTCGGATGCCGATCTGTCGATCATCCGTGGCCGCAAGGTCGCGATCATCGGGTACGGCTCCCAGGGCCACGCCCATGCGCTCAACCTGAAGGAGTCCGGCGTCCAGGTGGTGGTCGGCCTGCGCGAGGGCTCGAAGTCGGCCGCCAAGGCCGAGGCCGCCGGTCTCAAGGTGATGGGCATCGCCGAAGCCGCGAAGTGGGCGAACGTCATCATGATGACGATGCCCGACACCGAGCAGAAGGCCACGTACGAGGAGTTCATCAAGCCGCACATGCGCAAGGGCAAGGCGCTCGCGTTCGCCCACGGCTTCAACATCCGCTTCAAGCGCATCCGCCCGCCCAAGACCGTCGACGTGATCATGCTCGCCCCGAAGGGCCCGGGTCACCTCGTGCGTCGCACCTACACCGAGGGCGGCGGCGTGCCGGCGCGCATCGCCGTGCACCAGGACGCGACCGGCAACGCCCATGCGCTGGCGCTCAGCTACGCAGCTGCGATCGGCGGGGCTCGCGCCGGGGTGATCGAGACCACCTTCGCCGAAGAGACCGAGACCGACCTGTTCGGTGAGCAGGTCGTCCTGTGCGGCGGCCTCACCTCGCTCGTCCAGGCCGGCTTCGAGACTCTGGTCGAGGCCGGCTACCAGCCGGAGATGGCCTACTTCGAGTGCCTCCACGAGGTGAAGCTGATCGTCGACCTGATGTACGAAGAGGGCATCGCCGGGATGCGCTACTCGATCAGCGACACCGCCGAGTACGGCGACGTCACGCGCGGCCCGCGTGTCGTCACGCCGCGGACCAAGGCCGAGATGAAGAAGATCCTGAAGGAGATCCAGTCCGGCAAGTTCGCCAAGGAGTGGGTGGCCGAGAGCGAGAGCGGTCGCGCCCACTTCAACGAGCTGCGCGAGACCGGCCGGAAGCACCAGATCGAAGAGGTCGGCGCGCAGCTGCGCTCGATGATGCCCTTCCTCGGTGCCGGCAAGCAGAAGGTCGCCGACGTCAGCGGAGGCTGATCGCGTCGACGCGTTCGCATCACGGCGTCCGACGAATCGAGGCCGGTCATGAGGGGAGTGCAGCAGCGCATCGCCTACATGCCCGGCCTCGATGGCGTTCGTGCCCTCGCAGTGGTCGCTGTGGTGCTGTTCCACAGCGGCTACGGGTGGGCGCGTGGCGGGTTCATCGGCGTCTCGCTGTTCTTCACCCTGTCCGGGTACCTCATCACCTCGCTGCTGCTGGCGGAGCACACCGCCGAGGGGCGCGTGGCGCTGCGTAGCTTCTACGCGCGACGGGCCCGACGGTTGCTCCCGGCCTCGCTGTTGTGCCTGGTGCTCGTCCTGGTCGTTGCACCGTGGTGGAGCGACAGTCAACTGAGGCGCCTGCCCGGGGATGCGCTCGCTGCACTCGCCAACATCGCCAACTGGCGCTTCGCGTTCGCAGACACCTCGTACCGTGACCTGTTCGACCAGACGCCGAGCCCGTTGGCGCACTTCTGGTCACTGTCGATCGAGGAGCAGTGCTATCTCGTCGTCCCAGTGGTGGTGGTGCTCGGTCTGCGTGCCGGCCGACGGTGGCTCCCGATCGTGCTCGGGGTGTTGACGGCCGCGTCGGTGGTGGCCGCTGTGCTCACCCTCGACTTCGACGTGGCATACAACGGCACCCACACCCGAGCCGCTGAGCTCCTCGTGGGAGCGTTGGCGGCGGCGCTGCTCGGCCCTGGGCGCGCATCGGGCCGAGGAGCGCCGAGGCTGCTGCAGGGTGCGGGTGTCGTGGCGCTGGTGGGATTCATCGGTGCAGTGCTCTGGCTGTCGCTCGAGGACCGCTG
The DNA here is from genome assembly GCA_036736065.1 of Ilumatobacteraceae bacterium. Lineage (GTDB taxonomy): Bacteria > Actinomycetota > Acidimicrobiia > Acidimicrobiales > Ilumatobacteraceae > VFMC01. The sequence goes on along the minus strand of DAINND010000315.1, from coordinate 1,865 downwards.
GCTGGTGCGTGGTGGGCTCGCGGCCTTCGCGCTCGCGTGGGTCGTCCTCATCCGCGCCGCATCCATCGGGCCTCTGGGCACGGTGCTCGGGTGGTCCCCGCTGGCATGGATCGGACGGATGAGCTACGGCATCTACCTGTTCCACTGGCCGGTCTTCCTGCTCATGACCCCCGCGCGGACGGGTCTCGATGGGGCTGGGCTGCTCGCGGTGAGGATGGCAGTGGTCCTGACCGTCACCGTCGTGTCGGCGAAGCTGATCGAGCAGCCGATCCGTGGACGGACGCGGCTGCGCAGACCTGCCCTCGCCGGCACGGCCCTCGGCGCAGCTTCGGTGGCGATCGTGGCGCTGGCGGTCAGTGCTGTTCCGACCCCGCAGCGGACTGCGACCGAGGAGCTCCTCGATCAGGGTGCGGCTGGAGTGCTCGACTTCTCGACGGCATCGCCGATCTCCTCGCCCTCGCCGACGACACCGCCGCCACCACCACCGCCGCCACCACCGTCGCGCCTGCTCATGCTCGGGAGCGAGACGTTGTCGACGGCCGGCCTGCCGGCGAACCAGTTCGAGATCACCGATGCCATCGATCCTCGATGTCCGATCGCAACCGGCGTGGAGACCCGGCTGGCCGATGGGTCGGTGGTGCCGATAGCCCGCTGTCGAGCGCCCGAGTCGACGTGGCCGGCGCTGATCGAGCGGGTGGACCCCGATGTCGTCGTCGTGTCGCTCGGGCCGCTCGACTCGGGCACCGTCCGGCGGGCAGAGCAGATCGGGTTCCCCCCTCCTTCCGACCTGCAGGCCTTCGGTGAGCGCATCGGTGCGTCCGGCGAGGACCTCGACGTTGCGCTGGCGATCGCTGGTGCTGGCGGCCGTGAGGTCGTCGTCGTCGACCATGGCGTTGCCGAGTGGCTCCGCAAGGCCATCGAACGAGCGGTGCTGGAGTCCGACAGAGCGAGGGTGATCGCGCCGCGCGCGTTCGTCGCGTCGATGCAGGCCCTCCGGACATCGGAGTTGGCCGAGGCGAGCGCGGAGACCCTTGCGGCGGCGCGCCTGTTGGTGATCGGCGACTCGACATCCCTGATCGTCGCCAGGGCCCTGCACGATGCCTCCGATGGGCGTCTGGTCGTCCGGTGGGCCGGAGCTGAGGGGTGTCCGTTCGTCGAGACGACGGCCATCAGGTCAACGGCCACAGCGGACTGGGAGCCGACGACGTGCGAGCCGTTCCGAACGCGGCTGCCAGCGATCCTCGAAACCTTCGAGCCGGACGCTGTCTTGCTGGTGGCGGGTGCGATGGAGATGCTCGAGCAGCAGTATCCGGGTGATCCGATCGGTCATCTACCCGGCTCGGCCACCTATGTGGCCCGTCACGACTCCGAGATGGGCGCCTTCCTGACGATGCTGGAGCCGTACGGGGTGCCCCTGCTCGTCGCTGACGCGCCTCCGCTGCTCGCCGGCGTCTTCGTGACAGCCGAGATGACCGAGCCCGCGAGACTGGCGGCCTGGAACGAGCAGATCACCCGTTGGGACGAACGCTTCGACGAGGTGCAGGTCCTCTCGTACGCCGGACCGCTCCTCGCCTACGAGGCTGCGAACGGCGTGATCCGGACCGACGGCTCGCACCCGGCGCTCGAGCCCTTGACGGAGATCGCCCGCGCCTCGTTGGTGGGCCCGGTCCTGAGGATGATCGGCAGGGGGACCGATCCCTAATTCCGACTTGGCTGGTCGGATTTCGCCCGCTAGGGTGTCACGACTATGACACAGCAGTGGGGTTTCGAGACACGCCAGATCCACATCGGGGGCGAGCCTGATCCGACGACCGGTGCCCGCGCGGTGCCGATCTACCAGACGACGAGCTACGAGTTCCGCGACT
>DAINND010000314.1:0-4073 GCA_036736065.1 Ilumatobacteraceae bacterium | reverse complement strand
CACCGACCTTCCGGCTGCCGCGCTGGCCGCTGCTCCCGCGCAGCGGCTCGCCTGGCTGCGCGGCAGGGCCGAGATCGACGGCCTCGAGCCCGCCGGGGTGATGCCATGAGCCGCTGGCGGGTCGCGCTCGTCGGCGGTCTCGCCGTGGCTGCCGCGCTGGTGCCGGCCGCGCCGGTCGCCGCCCATGCCGGGCTCGACTCGAGCACGCCGGCGGCGAGCTCGGTGCTCGAGGAGGCTCCCGACTCGATCGTGCTCGACTTCGACGAGGCCGTCGAAGCCCCGCTCGCCACGATCGAGGTCTTCGACCAGGCGCGCGCCCCGGTCGAGGTCGGCCCGCCCGAGGCGGTGGGCAGCGACGCCTCGATCGTGACGGCCGACCTTCCCGACCTCGGCGACGGCGTCTACGTGGTCGTCTGGCGGGTCACCTCGGTCGACGGCCACGTCGTCGACGGAGCGTTCAGCTTCCAGATCGGCACCGACAGTGACGTCGACGTCGATGCGCTGCTCGCCGAGCTCGGCAACGGGGCCTCGGCCTCACCGGCGGTCGAGCGGACCCTGGCGATCGCCCGCCTCCTCGCCTACGTCGGGTTGGTGCTCGTGCTCGGGGCGATGCTCTGGGCGGGCATGGCCACCGAGCGGTTGGCCGCGGCCGGATCGACCAGGGGCATGCTCTGGAGCGGCGCCGTGCTGTTCGGCGTGGGCTCGCTGGTGCAGTTCGGCGCCCAGGCCGCCTACGTGGCCGCAGGCACCGCGGGCGACATGGTCGACCCGTCCGCGTGGGGTCGCATCGACCAGACCGCGACGGGCCGTGCGCTCCTGGTGCGGATCGTGCTGGCGGTCGTGCTGGCCGTGCTCGTCGCGCAGTGGGCACGTCGGGCGACGGCCTGGTGGCGTTCGGTCGCCGTCGCCGCAGCCGTCGCCGCGCTGGTGACGTTCCCTGCGGGCGGTCACGCTGCGGCGCTCACCCCGCGCGCCGTGTGGACCGCCGTCGACGCGATCCACCTCGCCGCAGTGGTGGTCTGGCTCGGGGGCCTGCTGCTGTTCACGATCGGGGCGCCCGCCTGGCTGCGTGGCGACGAGGCGGCCCCGGTGGTGCGGCGCTTCTCGACCGCGTCGGCCGTGGCTGTGCCGGTGCTGGTGCTGACCGGGCTGGCCCAGGCGAACCGGCTGAGCGGTGGCCTCGGCAACCTCACCGACACCACCTGGGGTCGCACCTTGCTGGCCAAGGTGTCCGTGGTCGTGGTGCTCGTGGCCGTCGCCGGTGTGTCGAGATGGCTGCTGCGCAACTCCGGCCGCGCGTCCATCAGGCGCACCGTGGCGGCCGAGGCCGTGCTCGGCAGCGTCGTGCTCGCCCTCTCGGCCGGCCTCGTCGGTGAGTCGCCCCAGGGGCCCTCCGAGCGCCAAGTGTTCACGACCTCGCTCGCCAGCGCCGGGGTGATCGTCGATGTCACGATCACACCGGGTGGTGTCGGCCAGAACGAGATGCACGTCATCGTCACCCCGCCCGGCGGCTCGCTCACACCGGTGGCCGGCGTGACGGCGCGGGTGTCGCTGCCGGAGGAGGAGATCCCCGATGCGCCCGTCGACCTGGTCGCCGAAGGCGCCAACCACTACAGCGGTCCGGTGAGCTTCGCCCTGCCCGGTGTGTGGACGCTCGAGCTGATCATCGAAGTCAGCCCCGGCAACAGCGTGCTCGTCGTCACCGAGGTCCCCCTCACCTAGCCGCGCAGCCGAGCCGGCCCAGACATCCGGCCCGGCCGCGCAGCGCCACGTCCTCCGCAGAGCCGTCCGGCACCTGCCCGAGCACCCGCGTCGCCTGGGCAGGGCGGCGCGGCTCGAGGGCGAGCCGGTCAGGGGGAGCTTCGCGGGTGACATGGCCCCATCACTGACGCCCGTCGAACAGCGGATCGGGGAAATCAGGGATCCAGCCGGCGCACGATGACGTGGTGGGGCAGGCCGGTCACCTGCTCGACGAAACCGTCGCTGTCGACCTCGAAGCCGTGGCGCAGGTAGAACTCGAGCGCCGCGTCGCGTGCGTTGGCCCACACGAGCCCTGCTCCGGCGGCGCGCGCCTCGCGGCAGCCGGCCTCCACGAGCAGGCCGCCGAGGCCGTGCCCCTGGAGGTGCTGCAGCGTGGCCATGCCGCGCAGCTGCACAGCGGGCACGCCCGGCCGTGTGGCCCGCTCGCGCGGGATCCACGAGCTGACGGCGACCAGTTCGCCGTCAGTGCTGCGCACGCCGAGGTGGCGCGTCCCGGGCAGGTGGTCCTCGGCGAAGTCGACGACCTTGCTCACCGTGTCGGCGCGCAGCACCCGCAGGCGGATCGGGTGCGTCTCGGCGGCGGTGAGCTCGACGACCTCCCAGTGCGTGTCGGAGCAGTCAGCCATCGAGGCGCACCGCCGCTCCGTCGGCATCGGCCGACCGGTACATCGCGTCGACGATCCGGTGGGCGGCCACTGCCGTGGCGAGGTCCGGCCAGGCCGGCGTGCCCGCGGCGACGGCGCGGACGAACTCGCCGTCGGGGTTGGTGGTCCCGTCGAGCAGCTGCAGCGCAGCCCGCTCCAGGTCGTCACCGGCGAGCGAGCCCGAGCCGCCATCGTGGTCGGTCCAGGTGACGGGCCCGAACCAGTCGCTGCCGTCCATGACGATGTGTCGACGGGCGCAGAAGATCTCCACGCGCCGCAGGCTCGGCCGGGCGAGGTTGTCGTGCCAGATGCTGCTGAGGGTGCCCGTCGCTCCGCCGGCGAAGGTGAGCGTCGCGGTGGCGACGTCTTCGATGCCGTCGTGGCCGTGGAAGTTGGCCGTCGCTGCGCTCACCTTCGTGACCTCGCCCACGAGGAACCGCAGCATGTCGACGTCGTGGATGCTGTGCTCGAGCAGGGTGCCGGCGCCGGCCCGTTGCCGGTCGGCGCGCCAGGTCGAGGCGTAGTGGCCCTGGATCGGGATGAACTGGTCGTCGCGGAAGACGACGCTCATCACCGGGCCGGCGGCGGGGTCCTCGATCAGCTGGCGGGCCCAGCGGTAGGCGGGTGAGCGGCGCAGCACGAGGCCGACCTGGTTGACCAGACCGCGCTCGGCCACCGCGGCGGCCATTGCTTCGGCATCGGCCAGTGTCGTGGCGAGAGGCTTCTCGCAGAAGACGGCCAGACCACGCTCGGTGGCTGCTGCGACCAGGCGTGGGTGCTCGCTCGTCCAGGTGCAGACGTAGACCGCGTCACAGGTGTCGAGCACCTCGTCCTCGGTGGCGCACACCGTGTGCCCCGACGCCGCGGCGAACGCCTCCGCCCGGGCGCGGTCTGGGTCGTGGACGCCGGCGCGCACCACACCGCACTCCTGCTCGGCGCCGCTGCGGCGCAAGCTCTTCGAGTGGTAGGTGGCGATCAAGCCGGCGCCGAGGAACCCGATGCGCAGCGGTCGTGGGGCCGAGGGCGTCGTCATCGGGGCCGACTCTAGGGTGCTGCCGGGCTCACAGCTCGCCGAGGTGCACCGCCCGATCGGCGACGAGCGCAGCCTCCCCACGATCGTGGGTGACCATCAGGGCCGTCGTGCCCGTGGCCCGCAGCACCGCACCGAGATCGGCGGCGAGCCGGTCGTGCAACTCGGGGTCGAGACCCGACAGCGGCTCGTCGAGCAGCAGCACAGCCGGACGCGGCGCGAGCGAGCGGGCCAGCGCGACCCGTCGGGCCTCGCCTCCGCTCAGCGCCTCGATCCGGCGGTGCTCGAACCCGGGCAGGCCCACCAGCTCCAGCAACTCGGTGACCCGGGCACGCTGCTCGTCGCGCGGCCACTTGGCGATGCGCAGCCCGAACGCGATGTTGCCGGCGACGTCGTGGTGGGGGAACAGCTGGTCGTCCTGGAAGACGAGGCCGACCTGGCGTCGGTGCGCAGCCACCTCCGTGACGTCGCGGCCCCCGATGCGGACCGTGCCCGCATCGGGTCGCAGCAGGCCGGCGATGACGTGCAGCAAGGTGGTCTTGCCGGAGCCCGACGGCCCGAGCAGTGCCACCACCTCGCCTCGGTCCATGGAGAGCGCGACCCGGTCGAGCGCGGTCCGTTCGCCGCAGCGCACCGTC
>DAINND010000313.1:2994-4080 GCA_036736065.1 Ilumatobacteraceae bacterium | reverse complement strand
AGGTGAACCTGATCGCCCTTCCCGACGTGTGGGCCAACTACAAGGGCATCCTCCAGAGCTTCCGCGACAAGTACCCGGGCGTGAAGAACCCGGTGGCCGACCCCGACGCCTCGTCGGCCGACGAGATGAACGCCGTCGAGACGCTCAAGGGCCAGGCCAACATGCCCGACAACGTCGACGTCAGCCCGGCCATCGCCCAGGAGATGGTGAACCGCGGCCTGTTCGAGCCCTACATCACCACGGTCGACGCCGAGATCCCCGAGGGCCTGAAGGACGCCGGCGACAACTGGATCGGCTCTTACTACGGCATCATGGCGCTGTCGACCAACACCACCGTCGTGCCGAACGCGCCGAAGACCTTCGCCGATCTGAAGAAGCCCGAGTACAAGGGCCTCGTCAACCTGAACGGCGATCCGCGCCAGTCCGGTGCCGCCTTCGCCGGAGTGATGGCTGCGAGCATCGCCAATGGCGGCTCGGCCGACGACATCCTGCCCGGCATCGAGTTCTTCGCCGAGCTCAAGAAGTCGGGCAACCTCGGCGGCACCGATGTCACCAAGTAGCTCATCCTCTCCGTTGAGACGCAGTTCGCCATCGACTGGAGCTACAACATCCCCGGCATCCAGGCAGCGCGCGTCGAGGCCGGCCTGACGGTCGAGACCCACTTCCCGAGCGACGGCATCTACGGTGGCTTCTACGGTCAGGGTGTCGTCAAGGACTCCCCGCACCAGGCCTGCTCGAAGCTGTGGCTCGAGCACATCCTGAGCGACGAGGGCGCCCTCGGCTACCTCCAGGGTGGCGCCGTGCCGGCCCGGATCGTCTCGCTCACCGAGCGCGGCCTCGTCACCGACGAGGTGAAGAAGAACCTCCCGCCGGAGGAGCTGCTCAGCCAGGTCAACTTCCTCACACCGGACCAGATCGCCAAGGCGAAGGCCGTGCTCGAGGAGCAGTGGGGCCCGTTGGTCGCTGATGCCTGAGCCAGGCTCGTGACAGACACTGTCGTCACCGTCGATGGGGGTCGCGCCGCCGGCGCGGCCCCCAACGCCGCCTACCCTACACGCGCGCCGCGCGCGTGGGCATGGCACGGCC
>DAINND010000313.1:0-2984 GCA_036736065.1 Ilumatobacteraceae bacterium | reverse complement strand
GGTTTGTTACTTCCTTTCGCTTACGAGGCTTGGTGGTCGTCGCCGTGGGTGGGCCCCTATGCCACGCATCCACTCCTCGCGCGCCGCGCTCGTGGGCATGGCTCGGCCTGCTGCCCTTCCTCGGATTCTTGTTCCTGTTCCTGATCGTCCCGGCGATCAGTGTGTTCCAAGAGGCGCTGCGCGACAGCGACGGAAACTTCGGGTTCTCGTCGATGGCCGAGGCGTTCCAGGGACAGAACCGGGACGCATTCCTGTTCTCCATCCGCTTCGCTGCCACGGCGGCGCTGGTGGGAGTGCTGTTCGGCACCCTGCTCGCCTACGCGGCCGTCTCGTTGAAGCGCCCACGGTGGCTGCGCAACCTGATCTCGTCGTTCAGCGGTGTGGCCGCGAACATGGGCGGCATCCCTCTGGCCTTTGCCTTCCTCGCCCTGCTCGGCCGCCAGGGCCTGCTCACCAAGATCCTGTCCGCGTTCGGACTCGACCTGTACGGGGCCGGCTTCGGGTTCAACACCTCTGCTGGCCTGATCGTCGTCTACTCGTACTTCAACATCCCGCTGATGGTGCTCATCACCTTGCCGGCCATCGACGGGCTGCGGCCCTCGTGGCGTGAGGCCAACGCCAACCTCGGTGGCACCTCACTCACGTACTGGCGCCGTGTCGGCATCCCGGTGCTCACCCCGTCGTTGCTGGGTGGGTTCCTCCTGCTGTTCGCCAACTCGTTCAGCGCCTATGCAACTGCCGCAGCACTGACCGACACCTCGCGCATCGTGTCGCTGCGGCTCGCCTTCTTCCTCGGTGGCGACGTCATCGCCGGCGAGGATGCCGTCGGGTTCTCACTTGCGGCCTGGATGATCATCATCATGGCGGTTGCAATGACCCTCTACTGGTTCCTCCGCCGGCGCGCCGAGCGGTGGCAAGGATGAGCGCCGTGCCTGCTCCCACGGCAGCCGGCTCGGTCACGGATCGTCGGCGCGCGCCGCTCGGCACTGCGGGCCAGATCCTCGTGGTGGTCGCGGCTGCGCTGTTCTTCATCTTCCCGCTCGTGGCCATGGCCCGGTTCGCGCTGCAGAGCGTGCCGGTGATCCGACTGGGTTGGTCGACGCTGTTCGAGGGTTGGTCACTCTCCGGGGGCACCAAGGCGTTCGGCGAACCGAAGTTCTGGACTGCGCTGCGCCTCAGCCTGCAACTCGCCGTGGGCACCGTGGTGATCACCCTCGTCCTCCTGATCCCCACGGCGGTCTGGGTCCACCTCCGCCTGCCGCGGGCCAGGCCGATCATCGAGTTCCTCACCGTGCTGCCGTACGTGATCCCGGCGATCGCCCTCGTCGCCGGGGTGAAGGTCGTCCAGCCACATGTCCGCTGGTTCCTCAACTCGCCGTACTCACTGATCCCCTTCTACGTGGTCCTCGCGCTGCCCTTCACGTACCGCTCGATCGATGCCGGGTTGCGCTCACTCGATCTGCGCACGCTGGTCGACGCCTCGCGTAGCCTCGGTGCCGGCTGGGGCACCACGCTGCGCCGGGCCCTCATCCCCAACCTGCGAACGGCCATCATCTCGTCGACGTTCCTGACGATGGCGGTGGTGCTCGGCGAGTACACGATGGCTCAAGTGCTCCTGCGCGACACCTTGCCGACGTTCTTGCAGGTGTTCCGCGGCCCGGAGCCGCGCGGCAGTTACGGCCTCGCCCTGTTGATGCTCGTCGCCACCACGTTGCTGTTCGCCCTGCTCAGCGTCCTCACCCGGCCGCGAGGCGCACGGCGCCGCGCCGAGCGCGAACGTTCGAACTCGACCACGGCCACCGCACCGTGCCCCAGGAGCCCAACGTAAGAGCACACTCGTCTACACCGGCGTCCGCAAGACCTTCGGGCCGACCGTCGCGCTCGAAGGGCTCGATCTCGAGATCCGATCGGGCGAGCTGATCAGCCTGCTCGGCCCCTCGGGGTGCGGCAAGACGACGGCGCTGCGCATCTGTGCCGGCTTCGAGCGGCCCGATAGCGGGCGGGTGGCCGTCGCCGACTCCGACATCACCGACCTGCCCGCCCATCGCCGCAACATGGGCATGGTCTTCCAGAGCTACAGCCTGTTCCCGAACCTGACCGTCGAGGGCAACGTCGAGTACGGCCTGCGCACCCGCAAGATCGACCGTACCGAGGCTCGCCGACGAGTCGGCGAGATGCTCGAGTTGGTCCAGCTCTCGGACCAGAGCCGTCGGTATCCGCACCAGCTCTCCGGGGGCCAGCAGCAGCGCGTCGCGCTCGCTCGTGCACTTGCCGTCCAGCCACAGGTGCTGCTGCTCGACGAGCCGCTCAGCGCGCTCGACGCCAAGGTGCGCGTCACCCTGCGCGACGAGATCCGCCGCATCCAACGCGACCTCGGTATCACGACCATGTTCGTCACCCACGACCAGGAAGAGGCCCTCGGCATCTCCGACCGGATCGGGGTGATGTCGAACGGCCGCCTCGAGCAACTCGGTTCACCGGTCGAGGTCTACCGTTCGCCGGCAAACGCGTTCGTCGCCCGGTTCGTGGGAACCATGAACGAGTTCCCGGCAACAGTGTCCGACCCGGGGGGTGTCGAGGTGGCCGGGGTCCGGATGCCGGCCGGCACCGATGGCGCCATCGGTTCGCGGGTGAACCTCCTCGTGCGGCCCGAGGACCTCTCGATCGGGAGCCCGAACGGCGGTCTGGTCGGTTCGGTGGTGAGCAGCACGTTCCACGGGGCGACGAACATGGTCGGTGTCCGCCTCGACGTGCTCGACACGCTGGTGTCGGTGAGCCTGCCGGGGAGCCTGGCCGGCCAGCATGCAGCCGGCGACCGGGTCGGCGTCGTGGTCGACGCCACACGCGCCATCGTCGAGCCGGCCGCGGGCTGAGCGGCACGGCCGTATCGGCTCGGCTCGCTGTCGCCACGCCATCGGGATCGACGACCGCCTTGACAACGGCCCTGCGGCTGACGTAGCGATACGTCCGCATGGCCCGTCCAC
>DAINND010000312.1:0-4083 GCA_036736065.1 Ilumatobacteraceae bacterium | reverse complement strand
CCGCCACGCCTACCCGCAGGACCGGATCGACGCGATGCCGCGGCGCGAGGTGGTGGAGGGCGACGCCCCGATCGGCGCCGTCACGATCGAGGCCTATACCGTGATGCACTCCCGCGAGGGCGAGCCGCAGCCCGCGCACGCAGCCTGCCTGCGCCCGGACGGCCGGAGGGCGTGGGGCACCAGCCAGTACGCCGCACTCGCCAGGGCGAGGTGCGCGGGTGAATGGGGCGGCCGCGCGGCCACCCTCGGGCCAGCGGGCACACTGGAGGCGTGACCACCACGCCATCGCCGAGCAGCCGACCGAACGTCATCGTCGACTGCGACCCCGGCCACGACGACGCCATCGCGCTCCTCGTCGCGGCGCGCCACACGAACCTGCTCGGCATCACCACGGTGGCCGGAAATGCGCCGCTCGAGCGGACCACCCGCAATGCCCTGATCATGCGCGACCTGCTCGACCTCGGGGTGGCGGTGCACTCCGGCGCCGAACGGCCCCTCGTCGTCGAGGCGCTCCACGCCAGCTACGTGCACGGCGAGAGCGGGATGGACGGCGCCGACCTGCCGGAGCCGTCCCGCCCGCTCGACAGCACCGATGCGGTCGGCTTCATCATCGACACGTGCCGCGCCCACGAAGGCACCTGGCTGGTGCCCACCGGACCGCTCACCAACATTGCGCTCGCGCTGCGCGCCGCACCCGACCTGGCCGGGCGCATCGCCGGCATCTCGTTGATGGGTGGTGGCAGCTTCGGCAACCGCACACCCGCTGCGGAGTTCAACATCTGGGCCGACCCGCACGCAGCGGCGATGGTGTTCGACTACGGCCATCGGATGATCATGACCGGCCTCGACGTCACCCACCGGTTCCAGGCCACTCCGGATCGCATCGATGCCGTGCGCGCCATTCCCGGGCGGCTCGCCGGCGTCCTCGCCGATCTGCTCGTGTTCTTCAGCCACACCTACACCAGCCGGCACGACAACATGGACGGCGCCGCCGTCCATGATCCACTCGCCGTGCTCGCGATCACCCACCCCGAGCTGTTCACCTGGCGCGATGCGCATGTGCAGGTCGAGACCGACGGACGCCTCACCCGCGGGATGACGGTCATCGACAACCGTGGCCTGGTGGAGCGGCAGCCGCCGAACTGCTCGCTGCCGATCGACGTCGACGCCGACGCCGGCTTCGCGCTGATCGGCGAGGCGATCGCCCACTACTCGCGCTGAGCGCCGTGCACGACCGGCCATGGTCGACCCGGCCGCGCACCGCACCGGTCGTGCCCGTAGCCTCCATGCCATGAGCGTCGGCACCAGCGCCCTGTTCGCCTTCGACAACAGCTTCGTGCGCGACCTGCCCGAGCTGTACCGACCGTGGCAGGCCGAGCCTGCGTCGGCGCCGTCGCTGCTCGCCCTCAACGACGACCTCGCCCGCGAGCGCGGCGCCGACCCGGACGCGCTGCGCACCCCGGAGGGTGTGGCGGCGCTCAGCGGGGTCTCGGTGCCCGAGGGGGCCGAGCCGGTCGCCCAGGTCTACGCCGGGCACCAGTTCGGCAACTACTCACCCCGGCTCGGCGACGGTCGCGCCCTGCTGCTCGGTGAGATCGTCGACGTCCACGGCCGCCGACGCGACCTGCACCTCAAGGGCTCCGGTCGCACACCGTTCGCCCGCGGCGGCGACGGCAAGGCGGCCGTGGGGCCGATGCTGCGCGAGCTGGTGATCGGCGAGGCGATGCACGCCCTCGGCATCCCCACCACACGGGCGTTGGCGGTCGTGGCCACCGGCGACCACGTCGTGCGCGACACGGTGCTCCCCGGCGCCGTGCTGGCCCGCGTCGCCGCGAGCCACCTGCGCGTGGGCACGTTCCAGTGGACCGCCGCCAACGCCGGACCGGACGTGCTGCGGCGCCTCGCCGACCATGCCATCGCCCGGCACCACCCTGCAGCCGCGACTGCCACCGACCCCTATGTGGCGTTCTACGACTCGGTCGTCACCGCGCAGGCCGAGCTCGTCGCCCGCTGGATGATGGTGGGGTTCGTCCACGGCGTGATGAACACCGACAACACGACGATCTCCGGCGAGACCATCGACTTCGGCCCGTGCGCGTTCATCGACCGATTCGACCCGGCCACGGTCTTCAGCTCCATCGACCACGGCGGTCGATACGGCTACGGCAACCAGCCCACGGTGCTGCAGTGGAACCTCGCCCGCCTCGCCGAGTCGATGCTCACGTTGTTCGACGACGACACGGACCGTGCGGTGGCCGCAGCGACCGAGGTGCTCCAGGCCTACCCCGAACGCTTCCGCCAGGCCTGGACCACGGGCATGGCCGCCAAGCTCGGCCTCGGCGACCTGCGACCCGACGACCGCGAGCTCGTCGACGACATGCTCCGGCTCATGCACGACCAGCGCATCGACCACACGCAGTGGTACCGCGCCCTGGCCGGCGTGCTGCGCGGCGACACCACCACGGCTCGCTCGCTCGCCGCCGACCCCGCCGCGATCGACGCGTGGCTCGACCGGTGGCACCATCGCGCGACCGACCAGGCCGTGGGCCCGGTGGAGGTGGCCGCGGCGATGGACCGCGTGAACCCGCTCTACATCCCCCGCAACCACGTGGTCGAAGCCGCGCTCACCGCGGCGACCGCAGGCGACCTGGCCCCGGTCACCGAGCTCGTCGACGTGCTCCGCCACCCCTTCGACGAGCGGCCCGGGCTCGAGCGCTACACCATGCCCGCCCCCGACGGCAGCGGCCCGTACGTCACCTTCTGCGGCACCTGAGCCACGCTCCGATCGGAACCTCCCGCCCGCATCGTGGGTACGGTGGCGCCATGCGTGCTGCTGTGATGCGTGACTGGCAACTGCGGGTCGACGACCTGCCCGACCCCGTGCCCGGCCCCGGCCAGGTGCTCACCCGGGTGCTCGCCTGCGGCATCTGCGGCAGCGACCTCCATCTGCTCGTCCACGGTGAGGAGAGCCGTCGGGTCAGCGCCGAGCTCAACGAGGGCCGCCCTGCCGACCCCACGGCGATGGTGATGTTCGATCCGGCTCGCGACACCGTCATGGGCCACGAGTTCTGCTGCGAGGTGGTCGACCTCGGCCCGGGCGTGTCGAACCTCGCCGTGGGCGACATCGTCGTCAGCCTGCCCGTCGCCTTCGACGCGTCGGGGCTCCACGGGATCGGCTTCTCCAACACCTACAACGGCGGCTACGCCGAGTTGATGGTGCTCAACGAGCTCACCGGCATCAAGGTGCCGACCGGTCTGCCCGCGGAGCTGGCGGCCATGACCGAGCCGCTCGCCGTGGGTGTGCACGCCGTCGCGAAGAGCCGCATCGCCAAGGGTGACGCAGCGATCGTGCTCGGGTGCGGCCCCGTGGGCCTCGCGTGCATCGCCGACCTGCGCATGCGCGGCATCGGCCCCATCGTGGCCGCCGATTTCTCGCCCAAGCGCCGCCAGCTCGCCGAGCTGCTCGGCGCCGACGTGGTGGTCGACCCGCGCGAGACGCCGGCCATCGACGCGTGGCGCTCGATCGACGGGTCGAAGCCGCTCGTGATCTTCGAAGCGGTCGGGGTGCCCGGCATGATCGAGCAGGCGATGCGCATGGCGCCGAAGGACGCGCGCATCCTCGTGGTGGGCGCCTGCATGCAGGAGGACCACTTCCACCCGATGCTCGGCATCGGTCGCGAGTTGAGCATCCAGTTCGCCCTCGGCTACACCCCCGAGGAGTTCGGTGCCTCGCTGCGGGCCATCGCCGAGGGCACCGTCGACCTGTCGCCGTGGCTCACGGGCACCGTCGACGTCGACGGCGTGCCCCAGGCCTTCCGCGACCTCGGCAACCCCGAGCAGCACGCCAAGATCCTGGTGGTCCCCGGCAGCCATAGCTGAGCGGGCATCGCTAGCGTGCAGCCACGATGACCGACACCTTCCCGCGCCAGAGCGCCCGCACCCAACGCTTCACGCTCGGTGAGCCGCGCAACGTCTCGGTGTACCCCGACTCAAAAAAAATAATATTCCTGCGCGGGCGCGGGGGGGGGCAGGCGGGAGAGGGGGGGTGGGGGGCCGGCGGGGGGGGCGGGGGGGAGGCGGGGG
>DAINND010000311.1:0-4094 GCA_036736065.1 Ilumatobacteraceae bacterium | reverse complement strand
CCTCCTGACGCCCCCGGCCCGCAGCGCAGCGCCGAAGCGACCTCCCCCTCACCGCACGGGGGCAGCGGGGAGCGCACCAGGTGCGGGCCAAGGCAGCGAGCGCCTGCACGGTCTGCCGCAGGCCTGCCGTCGACACCCACTCATCGGGCCCGCCCACAGCGCCACCAGCCGGGCCGTGGACAACGGCCGGCGTCCCGGCGCGAGCCAGCAGCGCGGCCGCGGTCCAGTAGGGCGCCGAGCCGGCACGGACCGGCACCCCGGTCGCGCCCGCCACGGCTGCGCAGGCCTGCTCGGCGAGGCGGTGCGATTCGCGCATCTGCATCGGTCGACGCGTGTGCGTCGTGGTGACCTCGGCCGATGCAGGCGCAGCCGCCCAGGTGATCGCCTCGACCACCGGACCGACCTCGCTGGTCGTGACGAGCGAGGTGGTGCGCACCTCGACGGTCATGGTGCCGTGAGCCGGCATCGTGAAGGCCTCCGACTCGGCGTGCACGCCGCTCACGACGACACCGGGACGGAACCTCGGGTCCGCGGCCTCGGCCGCCCAGCGGGCGTCGAGCGCGTCGAGCGCTGCCATCACCCTGGCGGCGGCGCCGAGCGCGCTCACCGCGCGCTCTGGCTGCGCCGTCGACGAGACCAGGCCACGCAGGACGACCTCGAGCACCTCGACGCCGCAGTGGCGGCAGACCACCTCTCCCCCGGTGGGCCCGAGGACGACGGCGCCGTCGGCCTTCCACCGCGCCACCAGCGCCTCGGTGCCGAGGCTCCCCGGCTCGTCGTCGACGACACCGGCGACGAGCACGTCTCCGGCGAGCTCACCGTCGGCGATCGACGCAGCCGCGAGCAGCGCGACGGCGAGCCCGCCGGCGCGGTCGAGCACGCCGGGGCCCTCGCGGCGGCCATCGCCGAGGCGCACCCGCCCGGAGGTGGTCCGCAACGGAGCCTCGCCGTCGAGGCGGGCGGCGAGCAGCAGCGTCCGGCCGCCGCCACTGCCCCGCCGGACGCACACCACGTTGTGGCGCCCGGGCACCACCTCGTCGACGTGGACGTCGAGCCCGTGGCGACCCGCCCAGGCCGTGACCAGCTCGATGGTCGCAGCACCATCGGAGGCCGGATGGGACGACGAGGAGGCGGCCGCGCAAACCTCGACGAGGCGATCGGTGAGGCCGACCGGATGGTCGAGCGCATCGACGGCCATCAGCCAGCAGTCGCGGCGCTCACCCTCGAACAGCTCGTGGCCGCGATGCACCCCGACGGTTCGGAAGCCGATCTTCTCGTAGGCGCGAATCGCCCGGGCGTTCCCGACCCAGGGGTCGACCACCACCCGACGGGCGCGCTCGGCCACCAGGAGGTGCTCGACCAGCAGCGCGAGCGCCGACGAGCCGAGACCACTCCCCCAGCGGCTCGGGTCGCCGACGAAGATGTCCGCCGCCCACACGTCGGTCGGGTCGTCGCGCCAGTCGTACTCCTCGACCACGGTCGCCATCGGGTACCAGCGCAGATACCCGAGCGGCACGGCCTCGTCCTCGATGATCGCCGCCCGCACCTGCGCAGCGGCGAGCGCCTCGGGGCCGTAGAGCTCGCGCACCAGTTCCTGGTCATGCGGCCGGTCGCGTCCCTCGAACCACTGGAGGACCTCCGGATCAGACAGCCAGCCCGAGAGCAGCGAGACGTCGCGGTCGCTCCCGTCGAAGGCACGCAGCGCGAGCCGACCCGACGAGGCGACGAGCACGGCTGCTCCGCGTGGAACTTGGCGTGCACGGCGCGGGCCACCGCCTCGGGCAGGAACGACAACGCGAGCAGGTCGTCGAGCGACGCCCGCTTGACCGCGTTCACCCCGCCCATCGCCTTCACCAGCCGCTGCCGGCGGGCCTCGCCGAGGCCGGGGATCCCGTCGAGCGAACTGGAGGTCATCCGCTTGCCGCGCAGCTCACGGTGGAACGAGTTGGCGAAGCGATGCGCCTCGTCACGGATGCGCTGCAGCATGAACAGCGCATCGCTCCCGCGGGGAACCTCCACCGGCTCGGCCCGGCCCGGGACGTACACCTCTTCGAAGCGCTTCGCGAGCGAGGCGACCGGTATCTCATCGGCGAGGCCCAGGCCGCTCACCACTTCCTCGGCGACGCCGAGCTGACCCTTGCCGCCGTCGACGAGGAGCAGTTGCGGCGGGTAGGCGAAGCGTCGCGGCCGGGCGCGCTCGCCCTCGCCCAGCTCGTCGAGGGGCTGGTCGCGCTCGTCGAGATAGGCGACGAGCCTGCGGGTGAGCACCTCGCGCATCGCGGCGTAGTCGTCGTTGCCGGGCACGTCGCGCACCTTGAAGCGTCGGTACTCGCGACGGTTGGGAAGGCCGTCTTCGAGCACGACCATCGACCCGACGTAGTCGGTGCCCTGCAGGTGGGCCATGTCGTAGCACTCGATGCGCAGCGGCGCTTCCGTCAGACCGAGCAGGTCCTGGAGCTCGGTGAGCGCGCGGCTGCGCGCATTGTGGTCGGAGGCCCGGCGGAGCCGATGGCGCACGAACTCCTCGCGGGCGTTGCGCGTCACGGTCTCGTGGAGCTCGCGCTTGTCCCCCCGCTGCGGCACACGGATCTGCACCTTCGAGCCGCGCAGATGGGCGAGCCACTCCTCGTAGGTGGGGGCGTCGTCGGGCAACGCCGGCACGAGCACCTGCTTCGGGATGCCCGAGGGAGGCTCGTCGCCGTAGAGCGATTCGAGGATCCGGTCGACGAGCCCGCCGGGCGTGAGGTCCTCGACCTTGTCTAGCACGAAGCCCTTGCGGCCCACGACCCGCCCCTTGCGGACGTAGAACACCTGGACAGCTGCCTCGAGGTCGTCGTCGGCGAGGCCGATGACGTCGAGGTCGTCGTTGCGGTCGGCAACCATCTGCTGCTTCTCGATCGCCCGCTGCACGGCAGCGAGCCGGTCGCGCAGCCGGGCTGCGCGCTCGAACTCGAGCTCGCGCGCCGCAGCCTTCATGTCGTGCTCGAGCCTGCCGACGATCTCGTCGGTGTCACCGTCGAGGAACTCGCACAGCTCGTCGACGAGACGTCGATAGGCGACGTCGTCCACCTCGCCGACGCAGGGGCCGCTGCACTTCTCGATGTGGTAGAGCAGGCACGGCCGGCCGAGTCGTTGGTGCTCGTTGAACTTCCCGGGGCTGCACGTACGGACCGGGAAGCTGCGCAGCAGCAGGTCGAGCGTCTCGCGGATCGCATAGGCGTGGGCGTACGGGCCGAAGTAGCGGACTCCCTTGCGCTTGCGGCCGCGCATGACCATCGCCCGCGGGAACTGCTCGTCGAGGGTGACAGCGAGGAACGGGTAGCTCTTGTCGTCGCGCAGACGGATGTTGAAGCGCGGCCGATGCTGCTTGATGAGGCTGTACTCGAGCATGAGCGCCTCGACCTCGTTGCGCACCTCGATCCACTCCACCGATTCCGCCGTGGCCACCATCTGGGCCGTGCGCGGGTGGAGGTTGCGCGGGTCCTGGAAGTAGTTCGACAGGCGCTGGCGCAGGCTCGACGCCTTGCCGACGTAGATCACCCGACCGTGACCGTCCTTGAACTGGTACGAACCGGGCGTGTCCGGGATCGTGCCGGAGGGAGGACGGGTCAGCACGGGTGCTCCCTCGCCGCAGTGCGCATGCGCCCGAGGCTACGCCTCCCGACGGGCCTGCGGGCGGTAGCGTGCCGGATGTGACCGGTCGCTTCCAGCTCTCGTTCCCCGAGCCACGCCGTCGCGACGGCTGGTTCCGTGTCGGCAACATCGACGTCACCACCACGGCGCTGCTGTGCCTGCTCTCGGTGGCCTCGATGTTCCTCTGGGCCCTCAGCAGCTCGCTCGTCGAGACCCTGGTCTTCATCCCCGCCGAGGTCCGCAGCGGTCAGCTGTGGCGCCTCGTCACCTGGCCGATCGCCAGCGCGCCGAGCATCTGGGTGCTCATCAGCATCGTCTTCTTCTGGATCTTCGGCCACTACACCGAAGAGCTCGTCGGCCGTAGCCGCTTCGCCGGTCTGGTGGCGCTCGTCGTCATCGCCCCGGCCGCGATCGTCACCCTGGTCACCGGGCTCGGGTCCAACGCCGGGGCCGGCGGCCTG
>DAINND010000310.1:0-4095 GCA_036736065.1 Ilumatobacteraceae bacterium | reverse complement strand
CGCCTCGGCGACACCGCTTCCCAAGGCATTGGCCACCACCCCCCCCCCGGCACGTCCGGCCCAGGTGATCGCCGGCACGCCCTGGGCGCCGGCGGCGCGCACCTCGTGCGGATCGAGCCCGCGGTCCTCGACCCGGCGGTAGACGACGGCGATCGTCTCTAGCGCATCGAGGGCGCGCAGCCACAGCCGGTGCTGGCGCACCACCAGGTCGGCTCCCTCGGCGAGGTGCAGGCCCATCTGCACCGCCAGGTACGACTGCTCGACGTAGCTCGGATGGTCCGGGCCACCGGAGAGCACGACCGTGCGACGGTCGGCCCTCCCCTCCGAGGCCAGGGCGGCGAGCGCCCGGCGCAGGACCGCGGGGGCCTGGACGAGCGAGGCCGTCGCCGACTCGCGCAACGGATCGGCCATGACCCGGGCCATCACCGAACGGTTGAGCAACGCATATCCCAGCCCGGTCGGCGCGTCGGTCAGATCGCCGACGACCCGCCACGATCCGTCGGCGACCCGCACCACGTCGACGGCGTGGTGGACCAACCAGCGCGGCACCGACTGACCGATCGCCGACATCCGCAGCGCCGAGGTCGCCGCGAGCGCACCGGCCGGCACGACACCTTCGCGCACCAGCCGACGCGGGCCGTGGAGGTCGGCGAGGACGGCTTCGATCGCACGGCTGCGCTGCTCCACGGCAGCGGCGAGACGGTCGAACTCCTCCTCCCCGAGCACGAGCGGCACCGGGTCGAGCCTCCACGGGGTGCTCTCCGGAGCGCCGGTGGCACCACTGAGGTCGTGCACGAGCTGCCCGGCGCCCTCGGCGTCGAGCATCCGGTCGGCCTGCCGCTGGCGTTCGAGCAGCGCACCGTGATGGCCGGCGGCGAGCAGACCGGCGACGCGGCGCCAGGCCGGCCGCACCGCTCCGTCCGGTGTCACCGCCTCGTCGAACCTGCCGTCCGCCGGTCGGTATTGCCACCCCTCCGTCATCACCGCACCGATCGTAGGAAGGCTGCGGTCATCGCGTCGCTCACCGCCGCCAGCCCCAGCTGGAGCGCGTCCATCGCCGCGTCGAGCGCCGCTCCGTCGTCGCCCGCGTCGGGCACTGCGGCGAGCAGAGCCTCGAGCTGGTCGACCGAAGGCAGGGTCCGGTCACCGTGCGGGAGACGCTCGAGGGCGGCCCGAGCCGACTGCACGCAGCTGGCGACCGAGCGCGGGAAGGCGCGGTCGAAGAGCAGGAAGCGCACCACGCTGGTGCCCTCGACAGGGCCGCGCACGGCCCGCTGGTACATCTGCAGGCCGCTCACCGACCGCAGCATGCCCATCCACTGCACGTCTCCGTGCACCTCGTCGGTGGCGCCGGAGCGGGCCGCGGCGAGCAACCCTGCGGCGCGCACGCCCACCACCCGGGTCGTCATGTCGGCGCGCTCGAGCGATCGGCCGAGCGACCACAGGTGGAACGCCTCGTCGCGGCTCATCGCCGAGCCGATCACCCCTTCGATCTGTTGGGAGTCCTGGATCACCCGGCCGAGGAAGCGGGCCCTGCTGCGCCGCTCGACGGCGCCGTTGGCGTTGGCGTGCGAGAAGAGGTAGAGGTCGTTGACCGCCTGCCAGGCCTCGCGCGGCAGCACCTCGCGTGTCGTGCGGAGGTTCTCCCGCGCCTGGTCGATGCTGCTCGCCACGCTGCCCGGGTTGGCCCGCTCGGCGACCAGGAACGACACGATGGCCGCTTCGTCCGCTCGAGCGTGGGTCATGTCGAACATGGCCCTGCTGCCGGCGATCGCGAGCAACGGCTCCCAGCTCGAGGCCACGGTGACGGGCAGGTCGACGATCAGCTCGGTGTAGGCGCGCACGACACGTGCGGTGTCCTCGGCGCGCTCGAGATAGCGGGCGCCCCAGTAGACGTTGTCGGCGACACGCGAGAGCAGCATCAGTCGACCTCGACGATCCAGGTGTCCTTGCTGCCGCCACCCTGTGACGAGTTGACGATCAGCGACCCCTTGCGCAGTGCGACGCGGGTGAGCCCACCGGCGGTGACCGACATCGTCGCCCCGCTCAGGATGAACGGCCGGAGGTCGACGTGGCGTGGCTCGATGCCGTCCGCGCACAGCGTCGGCACCGTCGACAGGGCGAGGATCGGTTGGGCCACCCAGTTGCGTGGATCGGCCTCGATGCGGGCGATGTGCGCGTCGAGCTCGGCCCGGGTGGCGCGGTCGCCGATCAACAAGCCGTAGCCCCCGCTCTCGTTGGCCGGCTTCACCACGAGCTCGGCGATGTGCTCGATGACGTAGTCGCGCTCGTCGGGGTAGTAGCAGCGATACGTGGGCACGTTGGCGATGAGCGGGTCCTCGCCGAGGTAGTAGCGGATGATGTCGGGCACCCAGGCGTAGACGACCTTGTCGTCGGCCACCCCGGCTCCCGGCGCGTTGGCGATGCCGACGTTGCCCGCCCGCCAGGCGCGCATCAGCCCGGGCACCCCGAGCATGCTGTCGGGACGGAACACCTCGGGGTCGAGGAACACGTCATCGACGCGGCGGTAGACGACGTGGACCCGCTCGAGGCCGTCGATGGTGCGCATGTAGACGCAGTCGTCGTCACCCACCTCCAGGTCGGCGCCTTCCACCAGCGCGGCCCCCATGCGCTGCGCCAGGAACGAGTGCTCGAAGTAGGCCGAGTTGAAGATGCCCGGCGTGAGCACGGCGATGGTCGGCTCGTCGATCCCGACCGGGGCGATCGAGGCCAGCATCCGGGTGAGCTCGTCGGTGTAGGAGTCGACCGGCAGGATGCTCTGCCGGGTGAACAGGTCGGCGAACACCCGCTTGGAGATGGCCCGGTTCTCGAGCATGTAGCTCACGCCCGACGGCACGCGCAGGTTGTCCTCGAGCACGTACATCGTGCCGTCGGCGTCGCGCACCAGGTCGCTGCCGGAGATGTGCGCCCACACCCCGTGGGCCGGGCTGATGCCACGGCACTCGGGCCGGAAGTTCACCGAGTGCTCGAGCAGATCCGCAGGGAACACCCCGTCGGCGATGATCCGCTGGTCGTGGTAGAGGTCGTCGATGAACCGGTTGATCGCGGTCAACCGTTGGCGCAGGCCCGCTTCGATACGTCGCCACTCGTCGGCGGCGATGACCCGCGGGATGATGTCGAACGGCCAGGCCCGGTCGATGCCCCGCCCATCGGAGTAGACGGTGAAGGTGATGCCCTGGGTGAGGATGTCGAGCTCGGCCAGGCGCTGGCGCTCGCGCAACTCGGACAGCT
Organism: Ilumatobacteraceae bacterium; assembly: GCA_036736065.1. Taxonomy (GTDB): domain Bacteria; phylum Actinomycetota; class Acidimicrobiia; order Acidimicrobiales; family Ilumatobacteraceae; genus VFMC01. The sequence continues at coordinate 843 of DAINND010000310.1, read as the reverse complement.
CGAGCGCCCGCACCTGCTCGACGAGCACCGTGGCACCCGGGCGGGCCGAGCCGTCGGGCGCCACCAGTTCGTCCCATGCCCCTGGCTGGGCCGCCACGTCGGTCATCGTCACCCCCTGCTCGTCACACTCGTCGCGCACCGTGTCCGGTCCGTGTCCGAACTATGACACGTCCGTGAATGCGGACGGCAGGTCGCGCTGCAGGGATGCGACGTGCCGCGTCAGCCCTGGCCGGCCTGGGGCTCCTTCGGAAGGCCGAGCACCCGCTCGCCGACGATGTTGCGCTGGATCTGGCTGGTACCGCCCCAGATGGTCTCCGAGCGGCTGAAGAAGAACGCGCTCATCATCGGGCTGACCGGGTAGCCGGCGCGGCGCTTCTCGCGCGCCGTGCCCGGCCACGAGCCCTGCGGCCCGGCGTCGACGAGCATCGCGTGTGCGCCGTGGATGTCGAGGGCGAGCTCCATCGCCTCTTTGTGCATCTCGCTCCAGAACATCTTGTTGCTGGCGCCGAGCGCAGCCACGCCCGGGTCCTTCACACCGGCGAGCGTCGTGGCGAGCGAGCGCAGACCGTTGATCCGCAGGATCTGGATCTTGGCGTAGTAGCGCATCAGCCGCTGGCGGACGTCGGCATGGTCGATGGTGCCGTTGGCCTGGGCGGCGGCCACCATCAGCTTGTACTCCTCCTCGAAGCGGCGGTAGCCGGTCGTGGCGCTCATGCCACGCTCGAACGCGAGGGTCGAGTTGGCGACCTTCCACCCGTTGTTGACGCCGCCGACGACGTTGTCCTTCGGGCAACGGGCGTCGGTGAAGAACACCTCGCAGAACTCGGCCGTGCCGTCGGGCTG
>DAINND010000309.1:0-4134 GCA_036736065.1 Ilumatobacteraceae bacterium | reverse complement strand
GGGGACGCTGCCGTCGGGGTTGATGTCGAGCGGGTGGCGAGACGATCGGTCGGCTCGTCCCACCGGGTTGTCGATGAAGCAGCGGGTGTCGTTGTCGTACGCGGTGAGCGACCAGAACTGCTTGACGGGGACATTCGCCGGCACCACGAGCTCGTACCGGTTGTCGCCCGACAGCCAGGTGCCCGAGCTGTCGCGACCGCCGTGGAGATACACCTGCCCCTCGCCGGGCGTGTGCGTGGTCATCCCCTTCGACGCGGTGACCGCCTCGTAGAACCAGGCCGTGCGCTCGTCGAGCTGCGTGTGGTCCTCCACCTCTTGGTCGGCATCGAGGAACAGCGCCAGCTTCCAGTCGCGGCCCGGGTACACGGTGGCACCGGCGAAGCGCGGCTCGTACCCGATCACTCGGGCCATCGCCTCGCCGACGACCGTTGCATCTTCGAGGATGCGTCGCTGACGCTCGTCGGGGGCGAACGGCGCACCTTTCACGATCCCCAGGTACTCGAGCGATGCAATGGTGATCCGGTCGCGTTCGTGCACCGGCTCGGCGTCGATGAACCGATCGCCCGCCTCCCAGTAGGCGATCCCGCGTGGCTGGGTGCCGCTCCACTCGCGGCCATCGGGGCGCACCACGCGCGTCGGTGTCGGTGCGGCCATGGTGCTCACCGGGTAGACGCGGTAGCCGGCAAGCGTTCGGGCCGCCTCGTCCTGATCGGTGGTCAGCATCCGGGTCCCGTGCATCACGCTCAACGTCGGGGTCTGCACCACGATCGCGCCGGGGACGTCGGGCACCTCTTGGCCAGGGCCCACCAGCAGGTACCGGCCACCGGCGCCACCGTCAGGGCCCGTGAGGCCGGTGTCGGTGATCGGGCGCTGCCAGAAGTCGAGCACCGCGCCGGCCGTCGGGCCCGCAGGCACCTCGAGGCTCAGCGGACCGGTCCGCGCCAGGTTCGGGAACCCGACGATGTACGGGGTGGTCCCGTTGGCGGTCAGGAGGCCCAACTTGTCGGCGAAGCTGCTGTACTGGACGATGTCGCAGTCGCCGGCTCCGAAAACGGTCTCATGCTCGCGCTGCCAGTGCGCGAAGCCGACGAGCGGGATCGCCCACAGGTAGCCCTGGACGGCCCGCTGGAAGTCGAGCTCGTCGAACAGTCGGGCGGTCGTCTCGGGAGTCGGATAGCCCTGGGAGAACTCGAGGCGACCGATGCGTGTGTCGACGGGGCCCGGGAACAGGGGCGGTGGAATCGCGGGCATGGCCCGACGAAACCAGCCCGCTGCAGGCCACGGAATCACCCCCCAGGGATGGCCACCGAGCAGCCCTGACCGCGCCGTTGGTCAGCGGCCGTCGCCGAGGCGGGGACCACCGAAGACCGCGACCGTCTGGCGCAGCGGCACCAGGTCGCGACGCGGCGCCCGCCCCTTGGCCTCGGCCTCGGCCGCAGCCGCCAACTGGCGCAGCTGCTCGTTCTCACCGCGCAGACGGTCGACCTCGGCCTCGAGCTCCATCACGCGGCGGATGCCCTCGAGGTTCATGCCCTCCGCAGCGAGCTCTTGGATGCGTCGCAGGCGCTCGATGTCGACATCGCTGTAGCGCCGGTTGCCGCCCTGGGTGCGCGCCGGCTGCACCAGGCCACGCCGCTCGTAGATGCGCAGCGTCTGGGGATGCATGCCAGCCAGCTCGGCGGCGACCGAGATGACGTAGACGGCATGGTTCCTGGAACGCATGGGGACCTCCACTCAGCTCGCCGCCGCGCCGTCGCGCAGCAGGTGGGCTCTGGGTGACACGGTAGTCGCAGCGGCCAGCGACTCGATCGCCGCCCGTTGCTGATCGGTGAGCTCGGTCGGCACCAGCACGTCGACGGTGACGATCAGGTCGCCCTCGGCCTTGGGGGTGACGACGCCCTTGCCCTTCACCCGGTGGCGCGAGCCGGACTGGGTGCCCGGGCGCAGGCGCAGGGTGACCCTCGACCCGTCGAGGGTGGGCACCTCGATGTCGCCACCGAGCGTCGCCTCGGCGAAGGTGACCGGCACCCGCACGGTGAGGTTCGAGCCGTCACGCCCGAACAGCCGGTGCGGGCGCACCTGGCACTCGACGATCAGGTCGCCGGCCGGCCCGCCGTTGAGGCCGGGCCCGCCCTTGCCCTTGAGCCGGATCTTCTGGCGGTCGTCCACCCCGGCGGGGATGCGCACCTGCACGTCGCGCTGGCGCTTCTCGGCACCCGAGCCGGAGCAGGTGGTGCAGGGATGGTCGATCACCACGCCGCGGCCCGCGCACCCGGTGCACGGCGAGGTGAACGAGAACGGGCCCTGGTTGTCGTCGATGACGCCACGCCCGCCGCACCGCGAGCACACCCGCGGCGTGGTGCCCGGACGCGCCCCGCTGCCGGTGCAGGTCGTGCACTGCGCGTCGGTGGTGAGGAACAGCGTGGTGGTGATGCCGCGCACCGCATCGGCGAACTCGAGGGTGAGGGTGGCCTCGTAGTCGGCGCCGCGCTGCGGGCCGCGACCGGCCGAAGCACCGCCGCCGCGGCGACCGCGCCCGAACATCTGGCCGAGGAGGTCGCCGAGGCCGTCGGCACCGACGTTGAACGTCTGGCCGCTGCCGCCCGGCCCACCGGTGGGGAACCCGCCCATCGGGCCCAGGCGGCGGACCTCGTCGTACTCCTTGCGCTTGGCCTCGTCGCCGAGCACGTCGTAGGCCGCGCTGACCGCTTTGAAGCGCTCCTCGGCCGCGGCGTTGCCCGGGTTGGCGTCGGGGTGCAGTTCACGCGCGAGCTTGCGATAGGCCTTGGTGATCTCCTTCGGCGTGGCCGAGTCGGGGACTCCCAGGACCTTGTAGTAGTCCTTCTCGTACCACTCGCGCTGAGCGGTCACTTATCCACGCACCTTCACCATGGCTGCACGCAGCACACGGCCCTTCCAGCGGTAGCCGGTGCGCAGGACCTCGACCACCATCGGCGGCCCGTCACCATCACCGGGCTCGTGCATGACGGCCTCGGCGAGGGCGGGGTCGAACGGCTGGTCGGCCAGGTCGAGCGCCTCGAGGCCCTGCTTCTGCAGGGCACCGATGAGCGCCGACCAGATCGACTCGACACCCTGCACGTTGTGGGCGAAGGCGGCCTCGCACGCGTCGAGCACGGGCAGCATCGCCTCGGCCATCTTGCCCGTGGCCCGGTCGACCTCGTCGGCCTGCTGGGTGGCGACGCGCTTGCGATAGTTCTCGAAGTCCGCCTGCAAGCGCATGGCGATCTCCTTGAACTGGTCGCGCTCGAGCAGCACGGCCTCGACGTCGTGCTCGACGACGGCCGCGGCCTCGTCGACCGCAGCGGCATCCGCCGCCGCCCGGAGGTCGGCGGCGGACATCGCGTCGTCGGGGTGGTGGTTGGCGGCGGGATCACTCATCGCCACCGGCTCACTTCTCGTCGACGATCTCGGCGTCGATGATCTCGTCGTCGCCGCTCTGGCCTGCCTGGCCGCTGGCCGAGGTGCCAGCTGCAGCTGCGTCGTCGCGCGATGCCGCCTCGTAGAGCTTCTGGCTGAACGCCTGGCTGGCGGCCATCAGCGCCTCGTGGGCGGTGCGGATGGCGGCCATGTCGTTGCCGGCGAGGGCCGTCTTCAGCTCGGCGAGCGGACGCTCGACAGCAGCCTTGTCGTCGGCGCTCACCTTGTCGCCCTGGTCGCGCAGCACCTTCTCGGTCTGGTAGACGAGCGAGTCGGCGTTGTTGCGGACCTCGGCCTCCTCGCGGCGCTGACGGTCCTCGGCGGCATGGGCCTCGGCATCGCGGACCATCTGGTCGATGTCCTTCTTGTCGAGCGTCGACTGACCGGTGATGGTCATCGACTGCTCCTTGCTGGTGGCCCGGTCCTTGGCGCTGACGTGGACGATGCCGTTGGCGTCGATGTCGAAGGTGACCTCGATCTGCGGCACACCGCGCGGCGCCGGGGGCAGGTCGACGAGCTGGAACTTGCCGAGCGTCTTGTTGTAGCCGGCCATCTCGCGCTCGCCCTGCAGGACGTGGATCTCGACGCTGGGCTGCATGTCCTCGGCGGTGGTGAACACCTCGGTGCGGCGCGTGGGGATGGTGGTGTTGCGCTCGATGAGCTTGGTCATCACGCCGCCCTTGGTCTCGATGCCGA
>DAINND010000308.1:0-4160 GCA_036736065.1 Ilumatobacteraceae bacterium | reverse complement strand
AGGCCGCGTTGCGCGGCGGCGCACCGATCGTGCCGGGTACCACCGAGTTCGTCACCACCGCCGACGAGATCCGCAGCTTCGGCGACGAGTACGGCTGGCCGGTCGCCATCAAGGCCGCCTACGGCGGTGGTGGCCGCGGCATGAAAGTGGTGCAGAGCGCAGCAGACGTGCAGAGCGCGATGGAGAGCGCGCAGCGCGAAGCCAAGGCGTTCTTCGGCCGCGACGAGATCTACGTCGAGAAGTACCTGACCTGGCCCCGCCACGTCGAGGTGCAGATCGTCGGCGACACGTTCGGCGAGGTCGTCTGGGTGAGCACACGTGACTGCTCGGCGCAGCGCCGCCACCAGAAGCTGATCGAAGAGGCGCCTGCGGCCGACCTCGGCCCCGGCATCGAGGACGCCATGGGCGAGGCGGCCATCAAGGCGGCCAAGGCGGTCGGCTACTACAACGCCGGCACGGTCGAGTTCATCTACCAGGACGGCGAGTTCTTCTTCCTCGAGATGAACACCCGCCTCCAGGTGGAGCACCCGGTCACCGAGGTGATCACCGGCATCGACCTCGTCGAGTGGCAGATCCGGGTCGCCTCGGGCGAGCGGCTGCCGATGACCCAGAGCGAGGTGGCCGCCCGTCGCCACGGCGCCGGCATCGAGGTGCGCATCAACGCCGAGAACCCGGCCGGCGGCAAGTTCCTGCCCTCGCCCGGCACGATCACCAAGCTGGTCGCGCCCGACGGCTTCGGGATCCGCTTCGACGGCGGGTACGAGGGCGGCGACACGGTGAGCCAGTACTACGACAACCTCGTCGGCAAGGTGATCGTCTGGGGGAAGGACCGTCCGACGGCGATCGCCCGCACCATCCGCGCGCTCGAGGAGATGGTGGTCGAAGGCGTCGCCACCACCATCCCGGCCGACCTGGCGATCCTGCGCCACCCGGACTTCCAGGCCATGAAGCACTCCACGAAGTGGGTGGAGGAGCGCCTCGACCTGTCCGGCGTCGAGCCGCCGAAGGCGCCTGCGCCCAGCGACGACGACCCCACGCCGCTCGTGCAGCGCGCCACCACCGTCGAGGTGAACGGCAAGCGCTTCGACGTCAAGATGTGGGTGCCGGACGTCCCGGTGGTGGCTGCAGCCGCCGGGCCGGCCAAGGCCAAGAAGCCGGCTCGCGCCGCCCACGGTGGCGGGGCCGGCGGTGGCGGATCGGGCAACGTCGAGGTGCCGATGCAGGGCACGATCGTGAAGGTGCTCGTCGAGGTCGGCCAGAGCGTGGAGGCCGGTCAGGCGGTGGTCGTGCTCGAGGCGATGAAGATGGAGAACCAGATCACCGCCGACAAGGCCGGCACGGTGAAGGAGATCAAGGTCAGCGCCGGCGACACCGTCGGTTCGGGTGACGTGGTGGTCGTCATCGCCTGATCGCCCCGAACGGCGACGGGCGCTCAGCCGCCCTGGCTCCAGTCGAGCAGATCGCTCCAGAACTCGATCCGGCCCCCGCTCGGGCCCGGGCCTCCATCGGCTCCCTCTGCGCCGCGCAGCAACTCGACGAGGGTCGCGGCCGGCGAGTAGAGGTCGGTCTGGACGATGCTGAGCACCGGACCGTCGTCCTCGGCCCCCACGTAGAGATGGCTCCACAGCGGCACCAGCCGAGGAAGGCGACCCAGGCGCTCGCGGGCTGCGGCGACCCGATCGGCACGCCGCCGCGGCCGGGCCCCCCATGCCGGCCACCAGAAGTCGTTCTCCTCGACGTCGAACAGCACTCCTGCGACCGGGGCGTCGACGAGGTCCGCCGTGCCCTGCGGGTCGCGCCCACGCCAGTCGGGCAATGCAGTCCAGCGCAGCACCCCATCGGGCCCGCGCGGTGGCACGGGCAACGCCACAGGGTGGACGACGCAGAGCACGGCGCGCCACACCGGGGGGAAACGGACGCCGAACTGCTGCTCAGCCCGGGTCAACTCGACCGGGGAGAGGCCTGCTTCGCAGCGCAGGTCGGGACGGGCGCGCAACGCTCGGACGGCGGCGAGCACCGCGCCCGTCGACGGGTCGTGGTCACTCGGCTGCTTCGGCAAGGGCTTCGCTCAGCGCCGGGTGCACCAGCAGGCTCTCGACGATGTCGGTCACCTTCAGGTTGGCCGTCACCGCCAGGGCGATCACGCTGATCAGCTCCGCAGCATGGCGGCCGACGATCGACCCGCCGAGCACCACGCCGGTCGCCGGATCGGAGATGATCTTCACGAACCCGCGCCAGTCGTTGTTGATGAGCGCCTTGGGGGTGGCCGAGAAGGGCACCTTGGTGACCCGGATCTTGCGGCCCGCGGCGAACGCGTCGGCCTCGGCAAGGCCGACATCGGCGATCTCGGGCTCGGTGAAGATGGCGCTCGCGGCCTTGTCGTAGTCGAGGTGGCGATGGGCGACCTTCTGCAGCCCCATCACGTGCTCGGCCACCTTGCGGCCCTGCATGCTCGCCACGCTCGACAGCGGCAGCTTGCCGCTGACGTCACCGGCGGCGTAGATGTGGCCGACGTTGCTCTGGCAGTGGCGGTTGATGGTGACGTATCCACCCCGGTCCGTTGCGACACCGGCTGCGTCGAGCCCGAGGCCGTCGACGTTCGGCACCGACCCGATGGCCAGCACGGCGTGGCTGCTGCGCACCACCCGACCGTCGTCGCAGCGCACGACGACCCCGTCGGCGTCGCGCTCGATCGCCGTCGCCCGAGCGCCCTTCAGCAGCTGGACGCCGCGACCCAGGAAATCCTCCTCGAGCACGGCGGCGACCTCGGCGTCCTTGCCCGGCAGCACCTGCTGGCGGCTCACCACGAGGGTCACCTGCGAGCCGAACGAGCTGAACATGTGGACGAACTCCACACCGGTGACGCCCGAGCCGACCACGGTGATGCTCTCCGGGAACACCGACGGCGGGTAGCAGTCGCGCGTCGTCAGGATGCGATCGTGGTCGGGGATGCACCACTCGGGGATGCGCGGTCGCGACCCAGTGGCGATGAGCACGGCGTCGGCCCCGAGCACCCGGACGCCCTCGGCCGAGGTCACCTCGATGTGGTGGGCGTCGAGGAAGCGGGCCGACCCGTGCACGAGCTCGACGCCCTGGCTGGTGAGCAGGCCGGTCGTGCTGCGCTGCATGCGCTGCTTGATGCTCTCGATCCGCTCCGTGAGCGCTTCGACGTCGACCTCGGCCTCGTTCTCCTCGAGGCCCATGCCCCGCATCCGGCGCGACTCGGCCATCGCGCCGCCCGTGGCGATCATGGTCTTGGACGGGATGCAGTCCCACAGATGGGCTGCACCGCCGATCACGTCGCGCTCGACGAGGGTCACCTCGGCACCGAGGCGGGCTGCGTAGGTGGCGGCGGTGTTGCCAGCCGGACCGCCGCCGATGATCACGAAACGGGTCGCCACGGCGCCGAGGCTACCGCTCCGTTCGCTGAGGCGCCCGCGACACCGCATGTGCCGCACCGACCGACGCAAAGCCATGCGCCCGGGGCAGCCGACCCGATACGGTCTCCTCCTTGTGAGCGACGCCCCCCTCGATCCACCCGCGCCCGACGACGAGGCCCCGATGCACGAGCACGGCAGTGGCCTGATCGCCGAGAAGGCCAAGCGGATGGCCAAGATCGAGCGGGTCCGCGACTCGGGCGCCAACCCCTATCCCTACCGCTTCGACCGCACCCACACCCTCGACGAGATCCGCGCCGCGCACGGCCACCTCGAGCCGGGCACCGAGACGGAAGCTCGCGTCGCCGTCGCAGGGCGGGTCATGTTGCTGCGCGAGCAGGGCAAGCTCGTCTTCGCCACCATGCGCGACCGCAGCGGGGAGATCCAGTTGTTCGTGTCGAAGGCCGTCATCGGCGACGATGGCTTCGCTGCGGTCGGCGAGCTCGACCTCGGCGACTGGGTGGGGGTCGAAGGCACGGTGATGACCACCCGCAAGGGTGAGCTGAGCGTCAAGGCCGAGCGCGTCGAGCTGCTCTCCAAGGCGGTCCGGCCGATGCCGGACAAGTGGCACGGCCTCACCGACACCGACACGAGGTTCCGCCAGCGCTACGCCGACCTCATCGTCAACGCCGAGGCGCGCCGCACCTTCGAGGTCCGCCACGCCGTCATCGCCAGCTTCCGGCGAACCCTCCACGAGCAGGGCTTCATCGAGGACGCGACACC
>DAINND010000307.1:0-4173 GCA_036736065.1 Ilumatobacteraceae bacterium | reverse complement strand
CCTTAGACTCCCACCTTTACCTCCGCGGCCGCTGCCACGCCGTAGTGCGCGCCGGTGCGCGCCGCACCGCCGCGCACTAGCGGCTCCATCAACGGGCGCACGTCACCGCTGGCGAGGACCTGCTCGGCCAGCGGCAGATCCCACCCGCCGGTCGCCGCCTGGAGGCGCAGTTGGTTCGCGTAGTTGGTCATCATCGTGCGGTGCGCACAGGCCGCGTCGACCTTGCGGTCGAGGGTGGCGCTGATGTCGACCACGGTCGTGACCTCGCCGACCCGGCGCCCGAAGTACCAGCGTTCGAACGCACCGTGGGGCTGCAGGCCCTCGGCGAGGTGCTCGGGATGGTGCAGGTCGAACTGGCTGGTCCAGAACGCCTCGTCGGTGGCGGCAGCCACCTTCACGTGGTCCTGGTTGTCCTCGCCGAAGCGGCTGAAGGGGTCGAAGGTGACCAGCGCATAGGGACGCACCCGGCGCACCTCGCGGATGATCTCGGCGCGCAGCGCGACCTCGCTCATGTCGCCGAGCACGTCGGTGGGGTGGCCGAGCTCGACGATCTCGTCGACGCCGAGGATCCGGGCAGCCTCGTGCAGCTCGGCGGTGTTGGCCGCGATGGTGGCCTCGGGGGTGGAGCCCACCGAGTCCCACCGGTCGTCGGTGACGCGCACCACCACCACCCGCCACCCGGCATCGGCCCACGCGGCGACCGTGCCGCCGAGGAACAGCGCCACGTCGTCGGCGTGCGCCACCACCAGCAGCACGGCCCGACCGTGGCCGGGCTCGATCGAGCGCACCCGGCTGTCGGCACCCGCGGGCCGACCGGCGGCCCCGTCTCCCACGTCAGTCACAGCTGCAGCGTACCCAGTCGCCCCTATTCGGGCAAGAGTGTTGACCAAATGATCCCGAGGCTCCCGTGAGGCCCGGCTGGGGACCGGACGGTACGGTTCGCCCATGATCGTCCTCGACCTCGACCACGTCGACCCAGCGGTGTTCGCCGAGCGCACCGGCTGGGAGGCCAAGCCCGAAGGCATGTGCCGTGGCGAGGTGTGCGTGCCCACACCAGGAGCGCTGCGCCACGACGGATCGCTCGACGTGCGCCTCGTCGCCGCACGGCTCGGCATGCCGCTCGTCACGGACGCGGCCACCGGCATCCACGCTCTCGGTCCGGCCACTGCGACGGGCCATGCGCTGAGCACGGCGATCGCCGCCGACCCCGAGCTGATCACCCGCGACGGCAACCCGTTCCGGCTGAGCAGCCTGCACGGCCGCAAGGTGCTGCTGGTCGCCTGGTCGAGCTATTGAGGCTGCCGCACCAGCCTGCCCGGGTGGCAGGCGCTGCACACCGAGCTCGAGCCCTACGGCCTCACCGTGGTGACCGTCGCCCTCGACGTCGAGCCCGAGCACACGCACCACTGGATCGACGCCGCTGCGCCCACGCACCCCAGCCTCATCGACACCACCCACGTCACCGGTGAGCTGTTCGGCTTCGTCAACATCCCGATGGCGGTGTGGATCGACGAGCACGGTGTGCTGGTGCGCCCCGCCGAGTCGGCGAGCATCGTGCGCAGCCCGCTGCGCGACGCCGAGATCCCGCCCGGGCTCCCCGAGCGCATCGACCGGGCGATGCGCGAGGTGCAGAAGATGCCCGACCACGCCGAGAGCTACCGGGCGGCGAGCGTCGACTGGGCCCAGCGTGGCGCCGACTCGCCCTACGCGCTGTCGCCCGACGAGGTCGTCGCCCGCTCGCAGCCCCGCGGCGACGCCGCGGCGCGCGCCTCGGCGTGCTTCGAGCTCGGCGAGCACCTGCGCCGCACCGTCGGCCACGAGACCGCCGTGGCGTGGTGGCGCGAGGCGCACCGCCTGCACCCCACCAACTGGACCTACAAACGTCAGGCCTGGACCCTGGTCACCACGCCCGAGGGCGCCACCGAGAACGACCTGTTCCAGGGCCCCAACGACGTCTACGACGGGAACTGGCTCGACGACGTCATCGCCCTCGGCGGCGGCGAGGCGTACACGGTAGAACCCCGACTCTGACGTCGATAGCGTGACCGGTGATGGACCACGTCCGCTGGCTCGCCGAACCCGTCCTGAAGCGCCCCACCGTGATCGCCGCCTTCACCGGGTGGAACGACGCGGGTGACGCGGCGTCGAACGCCGTTCGCCACCTCGTCGAGCAGTGGGGCGCCACCGCGCTGGCCGACATCGACCCGGAAGAGTTCACCGACTTCGCGACGGTGCGGCCCCACGTGCGCCTCGCCGACGGCCGCACCCGCTCGATCGTGTGGCCCACGGTCGGCGTGTGGGCTGCGTCGACTGCCGGCGGTGACGTGGTGCTCGTGCTCGGTCCCGAGCCGGCGCTGCGCTGGCGGCTGTTCACCGAGCAGCTCGTCGGCATCGCCCGTCGCGTCGACGCCGGCATGGTGCTCACGGTGGGGGCGCTGCTCGCCGACGTCGCCCACAGCCGGGCCGTGCAGGTGATGGGCACGGCCACCGACCAGGACGTGATCGACCGCTTCGACCTCCAGCGCAGCCGCTACGAAGGCCCCACCGGCATCGTCGGTGTGCTCCACGACGCCTGCCAGGGCGCCGGGTTGCCGTCCGCGTCGCTGTGGGCCGCCGTGCCTGCCTATGCCTCGCAGGTGCCCTCCCCCAAGGCGGCCCTGGCCCTCGTCACCCGGGCGTGCGCCATGGTGGGCACGCCCGCCCCGGTCGGCCAGTTGGCCCATGAAGCCGCCGCCTACGAGCAGCGGGTCAACTCGATGGTGAGCCAGGACGACGATCTGCTCGGCTACGTGAGCCGGCTCGAGTCGATCGGCTACGACGAGCTCGACGACGACGATGATGATGACGATGACGACGAGCTCGATGCCGCAGCCACCGACTCCCACCCGCCGCTCGACGAGGACGACCTCGACAGCGACGAGCTGATGGCCGAGGTCGAGCAGTTCCTGCGCGAGCAGCCCGAGCAGTAGGGCGCGGGCGAGCCGCCCGGGATCAGTCGGGCCGGTCGCTGCGCCAGATCGGCTCGCGGACCGGTTCGAACACCGCCGGCAGACGGGCGCCGTCGATCGCCGCGAAGGCCATCGGCCCCCACCACGCCGCGCCCGCGGTGGCCGTGGGCAGCGCGTCGCGTGAGAACCAGCCGAGGTCGGCGGTCTCGAGCGGATGGCCGTTCAACGATCCCCCGACGGCACGGCAGTGGAACAGCAGCATGTACATGCCGAACCGGGTGAAGCCCATCCGCTGGCCGTCGACGACCGACAGCAGCTGCACGGGCTCGCACTCGATGCCGGTCTCTTCGAAGACCTCCTTCACGGCGACCTCCGACGGCGAGTAGCCGACGTCGGCCCATCCGGTCGGGTAGAGCCAGATCCCGCTGTCGGGGCGCTGCACGAGCAGTACCTCCCCGGCGTCGTTGCCGACGATGGCGCCGATCGCCACCTTGGGCGTGACGTAGCCGGGTACGCCCTCGCCCACGGATTCCATCCACTCCTGCACGAAGTGGTCCTGCTCGCGACGCACCTCGAGCGCGGCGTCGGCGGCCGCCTTGATGTCGGCCGCCACGTGGAGCACCTCCTCGAAGCGCTCACGCTCGTAGAGGCTCTGCGTGAACCCGAGGCCGGTGCGCGCGATCGCCGCCAACGTCTCGCTCCAGCGGACCAGGTCGCGGGTGAAGTCGAACGGCTCGGCATCGGTCACGGCGCCGACCCTAGTGGCCCGCCCCGACCGGGGCAGCAGCCTGCACCGGCTCTAGCGTGGGCGCATGCGACCCCAGCGAGTCGAGCCCGGCCCCGGGCAGGAGAGCGTGTGGGACTACCCGCGACCACCGGCCTGCCTGCCGACCGGTGAGCGGGTGCGGGTGGTCCACGCCGGGCGCACCGTGGCCGACACCACCAGGGCGATGCGCGTGCTCGAGACCAGCCACCCGCCGACCTTCTACGTCCCGCGCGCCGATGTCGACACCTCGCTGCTCGTCGTCTCGAGCCGACGCAGCCTGTGCGAGTGGAAAGGCGTCGCCACCTACTGGTCGGTGGTCGTCGACGACCCGGTCGCCGGACGCCGCACCGCCGACGACGCGGCCTGGAGCTACGAGGCGCCCACCCCGGGCTTCACGGCGATCACCGGCCACCTCGCCTTCTACGCCCAGGTGCTCGACGAGTGCTGGGTCGACGACGA
>DAINND010000306.1:0-4187 GCA_036736065.1 Ilumatobacteraceae bacterium | reverse complement strand
GGTGGTCGACGATGGTGATGATCTCGTGGTCGCTGAGCGGTCGCTCATCGGCGAAGCGGGCCTCGAGGAGCTGGCTGATCAGGTCGTCACCCGGGTGGGTGCGGCGGTGCTCGATCTGGTCGTGGATGTAGTGCTGGAACTCGACCACCTGTTCGGCGACCCACACCTCCTGGTCGCGTGACAGTGGGCCGGAGAAGGGCAGCACCCATGCGCTCGACCAGGCCTTGAGCCGTTCGATGTCGATCTCGGGGAAGCCCATGATGCGTGTGATCACCCGGACCGGCAGCGGCAGGGCGAAGGCATCCACGTACTCGGCGGCGCCGTGCGGGGCCATCGCCGTGAGGAGCTCGTCGACCACCTCCTCGATGAAGGGCTTCCAGCGCAACGCGCCGCGCGGGTCGAACACGCCGTCGACGAGCTCGCGGTAGTGGCGGTGCTCGGGTGGGTTGGTGCTGAGCGGTGTGATGCGGGGCCACCCGCGGGTGGCGTAGACCTCCTGGGCGGCAGCCGATCGAGCTGCGCTCCCGCCGGTGGGGAAGAGCTCTTGGTGGCGCAGGACATGCAGCACGTCGTCGTAACGGGTGAGCACGTAGAGGTTGCTGCCAGGCACTCGGTACACGGGCTGCTCGTCGCGTAGGCGACGGTACGTGGGGAACCAGTCCTCCTGGACGTCCGGGTCGAACAGGTCGATGTGGTCGGTGTCGCCCATGTCAGCTCCTCGGATCGATCGCGGGCACGCTACTCCCAGGTCGGATGCTCGTGCTCGAGCGGCCGGTTCGGTCCGGCGTCACGTCCGGAGGCGGGTACGATGAGCCGATGGCGACCATCTTGGCGCACCTCACCGTGAAGCCCGGTGAAGAGGCGCGCTTCGAGTCGATCGCCCGCGAGCTCTGGGCGGCCACGCACGAGCGTGAGGCCGACGTGCTGCGGTACGAGTACTGGCGGGGCGCCGAGCCGGGCTCCTACTACACGCTGCTGTCCTTCCCGGACGCGGCGGCGTTCTGGGCCCACCAGGTGAGCGACCACCACGAGCAGGCCGCCGCACCGCTCGGCGAGGTGCTGTCGGGCATCCGGCTCGAGTGGGTCGACCCGGTCGAGGGCGCGAGCCCGCTGCCACGCACCGCTGCGCACGATGGGCCGGTCGACGCCGACGAAGCCACTCGCCGGGCCGCCCGCCTGTTCGCCCCTCGCATCGCCAGCTGGTGGGCCGGACAGCACTGACCCATCGCATCCAGATCGACCCGAGTTTCCGACCGACCATCAGACCAGCCAGCCAGACTCACTGCAGAGATTGGGGAACCAGCCATGACCGCTCTCGACGACGCTCCCGCCGCCGACCTTCCGTTCCACATGAAGGGCAACTACGCCCCGGTGTTCGACGAGGTGACGCTCACCGACCTTCGGGTGACCGGATCCATCCCCACCGAGCTCTCCGGCCGCTACCTGCGCAACGGCTCGAACCCGCACACCGGTGCGGCGGACCACTGGTTCTTCGGTGACGGCATGGTGCACGGCATCCGCCTGCGCGACGGCAAGGCCGAGTGGTACCGCAACCGCTACGTGCGCACGACCAAGCTCGCCAAGGGGATCGAGGCCACCGATCCCGAGGCGATGTTCGACCCCACGGCGAGCGCGGCCAACACCCACGTGATCGCCCATGCCGGCCGGATCTGGACGCTCGAGGAGGGGCACCTCCCCTATGAGCTGTCGCCCGAGCTCGAGACCCTGGGCTGCGACGACTTCGGCGGCAAGCTGACCACTGCGTTCACCGCCCACCCGAAGCTGTGCGCCGAGACCGGGGAGCTGCACTTCTTCGGCTACTCGCCGCTGCCGCCGTACCTCACCTACCACGTGCTCGACGCGTCGGGTGAACTGGTCCACAGCGAGCCGATCAGCGTGCCGAAGGGCACGATGATGCACGACTTCATGATCACCCGCGAGCACGCGATCTTCATGGACCTGCCCGTGGTCTTCGATCTCGACAACATGGCGTCGGGCGTGCCGCTCAAGTGGGACGACAACTACGGGGCGCGCATCGGCATCACGCCGCGCCTCGGCCGCGACAGCGAGACCAGATGGTTCGAGATCGACCCGTGCTACGTCTTCCACCCGCTCAACGCCTATGTCGAGGGCTCGAAGGTCGTGTGCGACGTGGGTCGTCACGAGCACATGTGGCGCACGTCGATGAACGACTTCGCCCCCTGCTACCTCTACCGCTGGACCTTCGACCTCGAGACCGGGGCGGTCACCGAGACCCAGCTCGACGATCGTGCGCATGCCTTCCCGCGGGTGGACGAGCGACTCGTCGGGCTCAAGCACCGCTATGGCTGGGTCGCGGCGCCCCGGACCGAGTCCGGTGACTTCGGCGAGCCCGGTGTCGTGATGCGCTATGACGTCGAGACGGGCACCACCGTGGTGCACGACTTCGGCCCGGACGCCTACCCGGGCGAGTTCGTGTTCGTCCCCGCCAGCGACGCCGCAGCAGAGGACGAGGGTTGGGCGATGGGCCTCGTCTACCGGCGCAGCACCGACACGTCCGAGCTGGTCATCCTCGACGGCCGTGACGTGGCGGCGCCTCCGGTGGCCACGGTGCACCTGCCGCGGCGCGTGCCCTTCGGCTTCCACGGCAGCTGGGTCGACGACTCGGCCCTCTAGGCCGGTCGTGCATCCCGACGACCGCTCGGCGATCATCGACCTGACGATCGCCTACTGCTGGGCGATCGACGAGCGTCGCTGGGGCGACCTCGGCGAAGTGTTCCTCCCGAACGCCACGGCGCTCCTCGGCGCGCCGGAGTTGCACGGCCTCGATGCCATCGTGGCCCACATCCGCGGCACGCTCGAACCTCTCGACGCGAGCCAGCACCTCGTCGCCAACCACCAGGTGGCCGTGCACGGTGGCCAGGCCACGTCGCGGTGCGGGTTCCAGGCCCAGCACGTGCGCCGCAGCGCGGCCGATGGCCGCACCTACCTCGTCGGCGGCCGCTACGACGACGAGCTGGTGCGGACCCCGGACGGCTGGCGCATCGCGCACCGGGTGCTCACGCCGGTCTGGCGGGAGGGCAACCCGGGCGTGCTGCTCGGCGATCGTCCCCGTCGGTCGACGCACTGAAGCAGGCAGCCGGTCGTTCACCCTTTCGGGGTGGTGCCGAGCGCGCACCCCGTTGCGACAGTGGGAAGGCTGTCAACGACCGAGGAGAAGACATGTTCGACATCGACACCATGGGCCCCGTGGACGTCGCCATCATCGGCTTCGAGGGAGCCACCGACCGTCGCGGCGTCGCTGCGGCCGTGCTCGACCTCGCTGACCGGGGAGTGGTGCGCATCCTCGACCTCGCCTGGGCCGCCAAGTCGGCCGACGGTGAGATCGAGGTGCTCGAGGTGACCGACTCCGAGCTCGCAGACGCCTTCGCCGCCATCACCGACCGCGCCGAGCTCTTGAACGACGACGACCTCATCGAGGTGGCGGAAGGCCTCGAGCCCGGCAACGCCGCGCTGCTGGTGGTGTGGGAGAACACCTGGGCAGCACCGTTCGCCACCGCGATGCGGCAGGCCAACGGCGAGCTGCTGGTGTTCGAGCGGGTGCCGCGCGACGCGGTCGTCGCGGCGATGGAAGCATTCAACGAAGCACTGGAGGACAACTCATGAGACGTGGTGGACCGAGCTTGATGGGCACGATGGCGAGGACGGCCGTGGTTGCCGGGACGGCGACCGCCGTGTCTGGCAACGTGGCTCGACGCCAGGCCGGCAAGGCCCAGCAGGCGCAGATGGCTGCCGAGATGCAGCAGGAGCAGATGAAGGCCGAGCTGCGCGCCGAGATGGCCGCCGAGGCCGCTGCGGCTGCGCCGCCGCCCCCGCCGCCGGCACCCGTGGCGGCACCAGCTGCTCCGGCGGCCGACGACCCGATGGCCAAGCTCCAGCAGCTGGCCGACATGAAGGCCCAGGGCTTGCTGACCGATGAGGAGTTTGCAGCCGCCAAGGCCAAAGTGCTCGGCGCCTGACGCCGAGTGCCACCTGGCCCTGACTCCGCAACCTGGGCCGGATGAGCAACGACGCGGGCCGCACCCCTCGGGTGCGGCCCTCGTCGCGTTCTCCGGTCGGAGCGGGTGCGTCAGCCCAGGATCTTGGCCTTGAGCTTATCGTTCTCGTAGGCGCTGGTAGCGCCCGAGTCGAGCATCGACTTGGCGTTG
>DAINND010000305.1:0-4214 GCA_036736065.1 Ilumatobacteraceae bacterium | reverse complement strand
AGACCCCGTGGGACTTCGTCTCGCAGCTGCTCCCCCACGACCTCGACCGCATCTCCCCCGAGCTCGAGCGCGCCTTCGAGCACTTCCCGGCGGTCGGCCGTGCGGGCATCCAGCGCTTCGTGAACGGCCCGTTCACCTTCAGCCCCGACGGCAACCCCCTCGTCGGGCCGATCAAGGGCATGCGTGGCATGTGGTCGGCCTGTGCGGTCATGGCAGGGCTCTCCCAGGGCGGCGGCGTCGGCCTGAGCCTGGCGGAGTGGATGGTCAACGGCGACCCCGGCGCCGACATCTGGGCGATGGACGTCGCTCGCTACGGCGACTTCGCCACACTCGCCTACACCAACTCGAAGGTGCGCGAGAACTACTCGCGGCGCTTCCGCATCACGTTCCCGAACGAGGAGTTGCCTGCGGCCCGTCCCCTGCTCACCACCCCCATCTACGACCGTCTCACCGCGCACAACGCGGTGTGGGGAGCGGCGATGGGCCTCGAGCACCCGCTGTGGTTCCAGAAGCCGGGCCTCGAGCCGTACGAGAACATCACCTTCCTGCGCTCGAACGCGTTCGACATGGTGGCCGAGGAGAGCCGGGCCGTGCGTGAGCGGGTCGGCTTCAGCGAGGCCTCGAACTTCGCCAAGTACAAGGTCAGCGGCCCGGGCGCCGCCGAGTGGCTGCAGGGGCTGTTCACCAACAGCCTGCCGAAGATCGGTCGCACCA
The DNA here is from genome assembly GCA_036736065.1 of Ilumatobacteraceae bacterium. Taxonomy (GTDB): domain Bacteria; phylum Actinomycetota; class Acidimicrobiia; order Acidimicrobiales; family Ilumatobacteraceae; genus VFMC01. Next base: position 3,500 of record DAINND010000305.1, on the reverse strand, counting down.
ATCTCACCGCGATGCTGAACCCGCAGGGTCGCATCGAGGGCGAGTTCTCCGTCAGCCGCATCGGTGACGACGAGTTCTTCCTGTTCGGCTCGCAGGCCGCCGAGGTGCACCACCCGCGTTGGTTCCTCTCGCACCTGCCCGAAGGCAGCCCCATCCGTTTCGAGAACCTCCGTCTGTCGATGGTGGGCCTCACTGTGGCTGGCCCGCTCTCGCGCGACGTGCTCCAGAAGCTCACCGACACCTCCCTCGCCACCAAGGACTTCCCGTTCATGGCCTTCCGCAAGGTGAACCTCGGCATGGCGCCGGTGTGGCTGAGCCGGATGACCTACTCGGGCGACCTCGGCTACGAGATCTGGATGGAGCCCGAGTACCAGCGCTACCTGTTCGACCTCATCTGGGAGGCCGGCCAGGAGTTCGACATGCGCCTGTTCGGCTTCCGCGCGCTGATCACGATGCGCCTCGAGAAGAGCTTCGGCACCTGGTACCGCGAGTATCGGCCCATCTACACGCCGCTCGAGGCAGGCATGGACCGCTCGCTCAAGTTCGACCACGACTTCATCGGTCGCGCGGCCGTCGAGGCCGAGATCGCAGCCGGCGGCCCGAAGCGCAAGCTCGTGATGTTCCGCGTCGACGTCGATCCAGATGCTCCTGCCGACGTCATCGGCGACGAGCCGGTGTGGCACGACGGCGAGGTGGTCGGCTGGATCACCAGCGGCGGCTACGCCCACTACTCGGCGGTGTCGCTGGCCCTCGGCTACATCCCCACCGAGATCGCCGCGGCCGAGTCGGGCTTCGAGATCGAGATCATGGGCCGTCGCCGTCCGGCGACCCTGCAGCACGAGCCCGTGCTCGCCCCCGAGGGCCTGCGGATGCGCGCCTGCGCCGACGAAGCTCGTGCCGCCGGGCACGAGCATCGTCGACCAGAGCGCCCCACTGGGGTTTTCGACAACTGAGGTTGTTGAAATCGCCCATGTGGTGTGACATGCTGCTCACATTGTTCCGACACAATTGGGGGAGTCAACGTGAGCAATCCATCATGGGGTCACATCGAAGCCGTCCGCCGCAGGCAGGGTGAGGTCGGCAACCACGTCATCGACGAGTACCTCGCCGGACGCCTGTCGCGCCGTGCGTTCATCCGTCGCGGGACCGTGGTCGGCATGTCGCTGCCTGCGATCGGTGCACTGCTCGCCGCCTGTGGCGGCGACGACGCGTCGTCGGTCACGACCGCAGGTGGCCCCGCCACGACAGGCGGCCCGGCGACCACGGCGCCTCCGAAGAAGGGCGGTACGCTGCGTGTTGCCTCCCTCGCGCCGTCGGCCGCCTCGGCCACGCTCGACCCGGTGTTGGTGAACGACGGTGGTGGCCTGGTCCATCTCAGCCAGGTCGGCCAGTACCTTGCCCTGTCGAATCAGGACCTGACGTTGAGCCCGCAGATCGCAGCGGAGTGGTCGCCGAACGACGATGCGTCGGAGTGGACGTTCAAGCTCAACCCGAACGCCAAGTTCAGCGACGGTTCGCCGGTGACGGCTGCCGATGTGGTGGCGACGATGGAGCGTCTGGTCAACCCGGACAACAACTCGAACGCGTTGTCGGCGTTCAGCACCGGCAAGCTCTCCCCCGGCGGCACGACTGCGTTGGACGACGCCACGGTGGTGTTCAAGCTCAACGGCCCGTTCGCCAACTTCCCGTACATCGTGTCGAGCGACAACTACAACGCGATCATCTTGCCGGCCTCGGTGACCGACACGTCGAACTTCGCGGCGGATGTGATCGCCGGCACCATCGCGACGAGCGGCCCGTGGACGATCAAGTCCTTCGACGCCTCGTCCAGCGTGGTGTACGTGCCGAACCCCAACTACTGGGGCAACGCGCTCAAGCTCGACGGTCAGGAGTGGATCTTCTACGGGGACAACGCCGCTCGTGTCGCCGCCCTCCAGGCGGGCGACATCGACACCACGCCGAACTTCAACTACTCCGGTGGTGAGTCGCTGTTCGACAACCCCGACTTCACGATCTTCGAGATCCCGTCGGCCAACCACCTCCAGGTCCACATGCGCTGCTCGGAGGGCCCGTTCGCCGACAAGCGGATCCGTCAGGCGATGGCGCTGGCCACTGATCGCCAGGGCATCGTGGATGGCATCCTCGGTGGCAAGGGCCTTCCCGCCTACGACTCGCCGCTGTTCGACATCTACCCCTCGGCGGGCACGACCACGCCGACGCCGTACGACGTCGAGAAGGCCAAGCAGCTCGTGGCCGATGCGGGCGGCGGGTTCGACGTGCCGCTGTACGGCATCACCTACCGTGAGGGACCGGACCTGGCGGTGATCCTGCAGAACACCGCGAAGGAGATCGGCATCAACCTCGACATCCAGCTGCGCGACGACTACTACGACGTCAACTGGGTGCGCACCTACGACCCCAGCGTCGCCGGTGCCGACATCGGCATCACCGACTACGGCCATCGTGGTGTGCCCGACGTGTACCTCAACGCGGCGCTCAAGAGCTTCACGAGCGTCGACGACGGTGCGGGTGTGTGGAACGCGGCCGAGTTCGCCAACGCCGAGTTCGACTCGCTCGTCGACACCTATTCGTCGTCGGCCGACCTGCAGAGCCAGGCCGCTGCCGGCGAGAAGATCACCGCCGTGCTCCAGGACGAAGTCCCGATGCTCGTCACCTTCAACCAGACATGGCTGTCGGTGTCGCGCAGCAACGTGACCGGTGTGGTGCCCAACGCCATGGGCCACCTGTTCACGGACAACGCCTCGTTCACCTGACGCCAATGCGGCAGCGCCGAGCCCGGTCTCGGTAGCACGGCCAGTTCGGATCCGACCGAAAAGGTGCTGCGCGCGCCTGTCTCCGGCTGCTACTCTGCGGCCGGGGACAGGGGCGGAAGTTCGCAACTACGGTTGTTCAAACACAGCATCCGCCGATCCTGGCCTCCACCTTCATCTTCACAGGGGGACCACGTGACCAATCGAGATCAGCGACGTATCGAGCAGCTCCGCCGCAGCCAGGGCGAGATCGGCAACCACGTCATCGACGAGTACCTTGCCGGGCGCCTCTCGCGCCGGGCGTTCATCCGCCGGGGCACCGTGGTGGGCATGTCCTTGCCTGCCATGGGCGCCTTCCTGGCCGCGTGCGGCGGCGACGACGCACCGGCGGCCACGACCGCAGCCCCGGGCTCGACCGCTGCACCCACCGAGACCACGGCGGCACCGGTGCCGGGCGCAACCCTGCGCGTGGCGGCGACTGCGCCGTCGCCGGCGTCGGCCACGCTCGACCCGGTCCTCGTCAACGACGGTGGTGGCCTCGCCCTGCTGAGCCAGGTCGGCCAGTTCCTGACGTTGTCGAACCCCGATCTGACGTTGAGCCCGCAGCTCGCCGTGGAGTGGTCGCCGAACGACGATGCGTCGGAGTGGACGTTCAAGCTCAACCCCGCTGCGACGTTCAGCGACGGTTCGCCGGTGACGGCTGCCGATGTGGTGGCGACGATGGAGCGT
>DAINND010000304.1:0-4215 GCA_036736065.1 Ilumatobacteraceae bacterium | reverse complement strand
CCGCGCGTCGGGCCGCCGGCGCAGTGCACCGAGCCACGAGCAGGGCGCGTCGAGGAGCCCTCGGTCGAAGCTCGCCGGCGCGACCGGTGCCCTGGCCCCGTCGGCGCGCACGACGGCGACACCGGCCCCGAGCCGGGCTACGTTGCCCTGCAGTAGCGCGACCCGGCCGACGTTCGCCGCGGCCGCCACCACGGCGTCGCCGGCGGCGCCGGCACGACGCGACATCGCCGTCGCCTTGCCGCCGGGCGCCGCGCACAGGTCGAGCACCAGGTCACCCGGGAGCGCCCCCACGGCAGCAGCCACCCACTGCGAGGCCCGATCCTGGGTGTAGCCGTCCTCGCGCCGGCTCACGGGGGCCGGCGCGTTCATCCGCTCGAGCGCAGCGTCCGCTTCGTCACCGAGCTCGGCGCGCACCCGTTCGACCAGCCAGTCCGGGTAGCTGAGCCTGGTCGGCTCGTCGGGCCAGACCATCGGCGTGGTGGCGACCTTGCGCAGCACTGCGTTGACGAACCCGCGCGCTCGCGCCGGCGCGATGTCGACCGTCGCGGAGACCGCCGCATGGGCCGGGATGCCGGCGAAGTGCACTTGATAGGCGCCGAGCCTCAGCACCGAGCGCACCGTCGGATCGGGCTCGGTCAGCACGAACCGGTCGACGAGGGCGTCGCAGGCACGGCGGAGCCGAGTGGTGCCGTAGACCAGCTCCGTGACAAACGCCCTGTCGCGTGCGTCGAGGCGTGAGTCGGCCAACATCGCCGGCACCACGAGGTTCGCATACGCCCCGTGGCGCCCGATGCGCTCCAGACAGGCCAGGGCGACCCGACGTGCGTCGCTCATCCGCCGAGCCGCTCGCCCACGCCGAGCCGTGCCCCGTTGGCGAACGCGCCGAACGGCATCGGCGCCTTGCTCTCGGGCTGCACGGTCAGCAGACGCAACCCGCCGGCCACGTCGCCGACGAGCGTGTCGCCCGTCGCCGCGGCATCCACGACGGACGCCTCGAGGATGCGCAGCCGGCGCCCCCGGAACGTCGTGAAGGCCCCGCCGAGGCGCACCGTGCGGTGCCGAGCCAGCGCCGACGCGCCCCAGTCGAGCTGGCGATCGTCGGGTTGCAGCTTGGCGGCGTACGTCGCCTCACCCTCCTGTGGCCGTGGTGTCACGAGGCCGACCCGCAGGCGTTCCACCAGCAGGGCGCTTCCCGCCGCGACCAGCTCGTGGCGCAACTCGTCGGCGGTCTGCTCGGGCCCGATCGGCACCTCGACGCAGGCGTGCACCGGACCGGTGTCGAGGCCCTCGTCGAGCTGCATCAGGCACACCCCGGTCACGGTGTCACCTGCGAGGAGCGCACGCTCCACCGGCGCCGCCCCGCGCCAGCGCGGCAGCAGCGAGAAGTGCAGGTTCACCATCGGGACCGCGGCGAGCACCTCCGGACCGATCAACCGGCCGAAGGCGACCACGACGCCGAGATCGACATGCAGGTCACGGACGTCCTCGACGCGGTGCAGGACCGTGATCCCGAGCTCGAGCGCAGCCGCCTTGACCGGGCTCGGCGAGACGTCGCTCCCACGGCCCCGGCGCTTGTCGACGCGGGTGACGACAGCAACCACTTCGAAACCTGCTGCGACCAGCGCACGCAGGGGTGGGACCGCGATCTCGGGCGTCCCGAGGTAGACGAGCCGCTGCGGCCGCCAGGGCTGCTCGGTCGTCGTGGTCAACGCAGGCGCAGACGGCGCCGGACGCCCGAAGCCTGACCGCCGAGCGACAGGCGCTGGTACTCGGCCAGGGCCTCCTTGCGCTGCTCGGGGGTCATCCGGTCGAACATCAGCACCCCGTGCAGGTGGTCGAGCTCGTGTTGGAACAGCCGGCCCTCGAGGCCGTCGGCCTCGATCTCGATGGTGTTGCCGTCGAGGTCGAGGCCGCGCATGAGCACCTTGTCCGGTCGGAGCATCTCGACGTAGAGGCCCGGGATGCTGAGACACCCCTCGTCGTAGACGAACTCACCGCTCGACTCGACGATCTCGGGGGTGATGACGACCAGGGGACGGTCTTCGATGTCCCAGACGAAGATCTGCTTCTGGACGCCGATCTGCGGTGCAGCGAGACCGATGCCCGAGTCGGTCGTGTAGAGCGTGTCGAACATGTCGTCGATGAGGCGCGCGATCTTCCCGTCGATGTCGGTGACCTCAGCTGCCTTGGACTTCAGCACCGGATCGCCGAAGGTGCGGATCGAGTACGCCATGCGTGCAAGGCTACCGACTGCCATGGCGCACTACTTCGATCCCCGCCCGACGACGCCCTCCGCGCCCGTCGAGGTGATGTGGGCGCTGCCCGACGGCCCGATGCGGATCACGACCGATCGGGGGGTCTTCGGGCACGGGCGCGTCGATGTGGGCACGAAGCTGCTGCTGCTCTCCGCACCCTCGCCACCGTCGACCGGGCACCTGCTCGACCTCGGCTGCGGCGCCGGCCCGATCGCGATCGCCATGGGGCGCCGAGCGCCCGGGGCACAGGTGTGGGCCATCGACGTCAACGAGCGAGCACGCGCCCTCACGGCCGCGAACGCCGAGGCCAACAGGGTCGGCAACGTCCGAGTGGTCGACCCGGCCGAGGTGCCCGACGACATCCGGTTCGCCGCCATCTGGAGCAATCCGCCCATCCGCATCGGCAAGTCGGCGCTGCACCACCTGCTCCTCAACTGGCTCGACCGCCTGACCCCCGAAGGCGCCGCCCACCTGGTCGTCCAGAAGCACCTCGGCGCCGACTCCCTCGCCACCTGGCTGCACGACCAGGGCTTCAGCGTCGAGCGCGTGGCCACGGGTGGCGGGTTCCGTGTGCTCCGTGTCGGGCCGCGCCGGGGTGACGGGCCGATCGACATCGGGGAGATCCTGCTCAAGTGAGAGGCCGGTCCGGCCGACACTGAGGTGTGCGGTCCTCCGTCTTCCCCACCGTCGACCGCGCCGTCATGGCCGGGTTGGACAACACCCTCCAGGAGGTCCGCGCCACTCGTGAACCTGGTCAGCGCAGGTCCAAGCGGGTGATGCTCCTCCTCGTCTGGGTGGTCCGCTGGTGTGGGTTCACCGCACCGGCGCTCGCCGTCGTGATGATGGCGATCAACCCGGACAGCGTGTGGCCGCTCATCTCGCTCGGGATGTACATGGCCTCGACGACCATCGCCCTGCTGCTGGCCTGGTGGTACTCCAACGCACCCGACCCATCGCCACAGCTCACCCACGCCGGCCTCGTGGTCACCTACGCGGGCTTCGGGCTGTCGATGGGCATCCTGATCCGACCTGCCCTCGAGGCGTCGAACCCCGAGTTGGCCGCCACGATCTGCCTGCTGTTCACCTCGGTCTCGATCTGCGTGGGCCTGCTCTCGTCGTCGGCCGTACCGATGAGCTTCCACGCGTTCACAACGCTCAGCGTGTGGGTGTTCATCATCCACCTCGTGGCCGAGGGGACGACGTTCGCGACGTGGCTCGCGGTCGGTTGCTTCATCGTCTGGGGATCGCTCGAGATCGTCGGCATCCGGCTCCACCGTCTGCTCCACGACACCATCGAGCACCGCCTCGCCGAAGCCGACCTCAGCCGTCAGCTCGCCGCTGCGCTCGACCAGCTCGACCGCATCGCCGCCACCGATGAGCTCACCGGAGTGGGCAACAGGCGTCGCTTCGTGAAACAGCTCGAGGGGTGCCTCGACGCCGCCGGGCAGGTCGCCACCTGTGTGGTGCTGTTCGACATCGACCACTTCAAGTCGGTCAACGACACCTACGGGCACGGTGGCGGCGACGATGTGCTGCGCAGCGTCGCCGGAACGGTGCTCGGCGCCATCCGCGGCCACGATCTGATCGGCCGTCTCGGTGGCGAGGAGTTCGCCGTCCTCTGCAGCGCAGCCGACGAGACCACCGCCGCGGTGATGGCCGAGCGGATCCGCATGCGGATCGAGGCGGCCGTCTTCGAGGACACGCCCGACCTACGTGTGACGGCGTCGTTCGGCGTTGCCCAGCTCCAGTCCGGGGCCACTGCTGCCGACACGCTGCGCGACGCGGACGAGGCGCTGTACCGGGCGAAGCGGAACGGTCGCAACCGCGTCGAGCTCGCAGGTCGACCGTGCCCGGCAGGGGCCGTGCAGATACGCGGACCACTCCCTGGCGGCCGACGGCTGCTCGACGCCGTCGGCTGAACCTGTGGCCTGCTCGGCCCGAGGCCGGCGCGATCAGCAGC
>DAINND010000303.1:0-4219 GCA_036736065.1 Ilumatobacteraceae bacterium | reverse complement strand
ACCCCCACTCACTCCGGCATCGCTCCATTCAACGCCGGAAAGGAGCCCCGATGAGCGCCACCACCCAGAACGCCCGACTGAAGCAGTGGGTCGAGGAGTGGGCCGCCGTGCTGCAGCCGGCCGACATCTACTGGTGCGACGGCAGCGCCGAGGAGTACGACCGGCTGTGCGAGACGCTGGTCGACGCCGGCACCTTCACCCGGCTCGACGACGCCAAGCGGCCCAACAGCTACTGGGCGCACAGCGACCCCGGCGATGTGGCCCGCGTCGAGGACCGGACCTTCATCTGCACCGCCGACGCCGCCGATGCCGGCCCGAACAACAACTGGCGCGACCCCGTCGAGATGCGCGCCGAGCTGATGTCGCTCTACGCCGGGGCGATGCGTGGCCGCACCATGTACGTCGTGCCGTTCAGCATGGGCCCGCTCGGGTCGCCCATCGCGCACATCGGCGTGCAGCTGTCGGACTCGGCCTACGTGGCGGTCAACATGCGGATCATGACCCGCATGGGCCAGGGTGCGCTCGACGTCCTCGGCGACGGCCAGTGGGTCCCGTGCATCCATTCCGTCGGCGCCCCGCTGCAGCCCGGCGAGGCCGACCAGGCGTGGCCGTGCAACCCCGACAACAAGTACATCGTGCACTTCCCCGAGACACGCGAGATCATGAGCTTCGGGTCCGGCTACGGCGGCAACGCGCTGCTGGGCAAGAAGTGCTTCGCGCTGCGCATCGCCTCGGTGATGGCCCGCGACGACGGCTGGCTCGCCGAGCACATGCTCATCCTCAAGCTCACCAACCCGTCCGGTGAGGTCAAGTACATCGCCGCTGCGTTCCCCTCGGCCTGCGGCAAGACCAACCTGGCCATGCTCGTGCCCACGATCCCTGGGTGGCGCGCCGAGACCATCGGCGACGACATCTGCTGGATGAAGTTCGGCGCCGACGGCCGCCGCTACGCCATCAACCCCGAGGCCGGGTTCTTCGGCGTCGCCCCCGGCACGGGCTACGACACCAACGCCAATGCGATGGAGACCCTCTGGGGCAACTGCATCTTCACGAACACGGCCCTCACCGCCGAGCAGGACGTGTGGTGGGAGGGCATGAGCGACGATCCTCCGGCGCGGGCCACCGACTGGCGGGGCAACGCCTGGACCCCCGAGACCAGCACGCCGGCAGCGCACCCCAACGCCCGCTTCACCGCACCCGCCGCACAGTGCCCGTCGATGGCCCCCGAGTGGGAAGACCCCGCCGGTGTGCCGATCTCAGCGATCCTCTTCGGCGGGCGGCGGCGCACCACGGTGCCGCTCGTCACCCAGGCCAAGGACTGGGAGCACGGGGTCTTCCTCGGCTCGATCATGGCGAGCGAGACCACTGCGGCCCAGCAGGGAGCGGTCGGCAACCTTCGCTTCGACCCCATGGCGATGCTGCCGTTCTGCGGCTACAACATGGCCGACTACTTCGCGCACTGGCTGGCGATCGGCAAGCACTCCGACGAGGCCCTGCTGCCGAAGATCTTCTTCGTCAACTGGTTCCGCCGTGACGAGGACGGTCGCTTCCTGTGGCCCGGGTTCGGCGAGAACAGCCGCGTGCTCAAGTGGGTGTTCGAGCGCGTCGTGGGCACGGCCGATGCCGTCGAGACCCCGATCGGACTCCTGCCCGCTCCCGGGGCGCTCGACACGACCGGCCTCGGTGTGAGCGCGGACGACCTCGACGCGCTGCTCTCGGTCGACACCGACGGCTGGAAGGCCGCGATCCCTCAGATCCGCGCCCACTACGCCCAGTTCGGTTCGCACCTGCCGGCACGGCTGCAGCTGTTCCTCGACGAGCTCGACCACGATCTCACCACGGCGTGACAGAGCCCGGGCGCTGACCGCTCGGGTTCCACGGCCTCAGCCCATGAAGAGGGCGCGCAAGGCAAGGCCCATCACGAACAGGGTCCCGAAGCCGTAGATCAGGTACTGACGCGCACGGAGCTGCTTCGCGTACGACACGACGATCCCGATCGCCACGAGGTTGCTGAACTCGTACAGCATGTGCAACTCGGGGAAGTCCCAGTCGAACCTGGCGAGCAGCACGGAGGCGATCACGACGTTGGCGGTCACCACGGCGTAGGCGATCCAGGTGAGCCACCACAGCCCCCGCGCCCGGGCCTGCTCCCAGCGGTGCGCCGCGAGCGCCCAGGCCCCGGCGGCTGCGCACAGCGCGACCTGGGCCCACAGGCCGATGCGGTACCAGTCGTAGAGGGTCTGCCCGTCCAGCGCTCGACCTCGGCTCAGCCGGCTGCCTGGCGTGTCGCCGCAGCGTGGGGATCGAACAGCGACTCCTCGGCACCCACCTGGCGGAGGCGGGCGTCGCGGGCCGGCGCAGAGACCGGCAGCATGCGCTTCATGGCCGCACTGTACCGGGTCGGCGGCTCCGGCCAGGATCCGGCTCGACGCTACGGAGAGGCTGATCAGCGGATGAGCGTGTCGGCTTCGTGACCGCCGCTCACGAGACGGATCCGGCCGTCGGCCACCTCGACGACGGTGATCGAGGCGTTGTCGAGGCTGCGGATCACCAGACGGTCATCGCCGGTCGCCGCGCCGATGACGGCGTTGATGGCCACGAAATGGCTGAACACCACGGTCGGCCCGGTCAACGCGGCGATGGCGTCGACGATGCCGTCGCGGAACGTCGTGTACCTCGGGCCGAGGTCGGCCCAGGTGCCGCGCATCGCTGCGCGCAGCCAGTCGACGCGCTCGGCCATCGGCACGCCATCGGGCGAGGGGATCTCCGCGACACGCGGCTCGATCACCACGTCGGCCCCCCATCGCTCGGCCAGCGGAGCAGCGGTCTCCCGGCAGCGGCGCAGCGGGCTCGACAGGAGCTGCGACGGCGGGCTCGCGGCGAGTGATGCTGCGGCGTCGGCCGCCTGACGGATGCCGAGCTCGTCGAGGCCGGGATCGGGGTCGACGTCCCAGCCGGCCGTGGCCCGGCCGTGTCGGACGAGGTGGACGCGGATCACTCGAACAACCAACTGTGGCGCAGCCCTGGCTCGGCGCCGGCCTTGATGAACCACTCGATCCCGAACGAGGCGGCGAACGCCTCGTCCGGCATCTCGAGGAAGAACGACGAGTCGCTGATCTGGCTGGCATGGCAGCGCATCGACGCCCGCTTCTGCTGCACCCAGCGGCCGACGTCGACGGCGTGGGTGAGCTCAGCCTCGGGGGTCCCGAACGGGTTGCCGTCGTCGGCGGGCGCCTCTGGGTCGAAGTCCTCCCCCGGCACCGAGTCGGCCCCATCCGCCTCGGCCATCGCCCGGGCCATGGCGATCACCCGGGCGAGGTGGTCGCGGTTCATCGTGGCCTCGAACACCGTCGGTGTCCCGGCCAGCGCAGCTGCACGGTGGCCCACCCGGTGGACCTGGATGTGGTCGGGGTGTCCGTAGTTGCCGTGCCAGTCGTAGACGGTGAGCACGTCGGCGGCCTCGTCGCTGAGCACTGCGGCGAGCCGCTCGGCCGCCTCGTCGAGCGGCGCCTGCCAGAACGCGTCAGGGTGGTGGTTCTGCTCCCAACCGGTCATCCCACTGTCGGCATACCCCAACCAGACCACGCGGTGGATGCCGAGCACCTCGGCAGATCGATGGGTCTCGGCCCGGCGCCGGTCCACGAGTGTCTCCCCCTCGCCGAGGTCGGCGGGCACCTCGCCGTGGTCACCGTTGGTGGCCACGACCAGCACGACACGGTGCCCCTCCTCCACCGCCCGGGCGATGGTGCCACCAGTGGCGATCGACTCGTCGTCGGGATGCGCGTGGAAGCAGACGAGCGTGCCCATCAGGCGTCGACGACCGCTCCGCTCGCGAGCAGCGACTCGATGCGATCGGGAGCGATGCCCCAGTCGACGAGCACCTCGCGGCTGTGCTGGCCGGGATGCGCCGGAGCGCTCTCGACGACGGGCGCCGTGCGCGAGAAGCGCGGCGCCGGCGCCGGCTGCTGCATGCCGCCGACCTCGATGAACGTTCCACGCTCGACGTTGTGCGGATGGGCTGCGGCCTCGCTCATCGTGAGCACCGGGGCGAAGCAGACGTCCGTCGCCTCCATGATCTCGCACCACTCCGCCCGGGTCCGGGTGGCGAAGACCTCGGTCAGCCGCTGCTTCAGGTGCGGCCACGAGGCCTTGTCCATCTGCCGGGCGAACTCGGGATCGCCGTCGAGACCCGTCAGGCGCATCAGTTCGGCGTAGATCT
>DAINND010000302.1:0-4248 GCA_036736065.1 Ilumatobacteraceae bacterium | reverse complement strand
GTCCACCAACCACCTGATGTTCTCGGTCACCATGTCGTGCTCCGTGCTTCTCACCTGGCTGGTGGTCGAACGCGGCGGCCTCGATCCTGCGGTGCTGGTGGGGGACGTGCTGCCCGAGGTGGCGGGCAGCGGGTTCGCCGACTGCACCGTGCGCCATCTGCTCGACATGAGCGTGTGCCTCGACTTCGACGAGATCTACGACGACACGAACGCCCCGATGCGCGACTACCGCGAGTCGTCCGGCTGGTTGCCGCCGCGCGACCCGGCCCACCCGCTCGACCTGCGCGGCTTCCTCGCCGGCCTCGGCCGTCGTGACGGTGAGCACGGACGCCACTTCCGCTACCTGTCGCCGATCACCGACCTGCTCGGCTGGGTGCTCGAGCGGGCAGCGGGCCGGCCGTGCGCAGAGATGCTCGGCGAGTGGCTGTGGGCGCCGATGGGGGCCCAGTGCAGCGCCGACCTGGCGGTCGACCGGCTCGGCGCGCCGCGCACCGCCGGAGGTCTGGCCGCGACGCTGCGCGACATGGCCCGCCTCACCGAGATGGTGCGCTGCGGTGGGGTGGCCGACGGCCGACAGGTGCTGCCGGCCTGGTGGGGCGACGACATCCTCACCAACGGCTACCCGGAGGCCTGGCGGGGCTGCAGCTTCGAGACGATGCTGCCGCCGGGCGGCCGCTACCGCTCGCAGTGGTACGTGAGCGACGGCCGCGGCACGCAGACGATGGGCGCCGGGATCCACGGCCAGTGGATCTGGTTCGACCGCGATCGTGCCGTCACGGTGGTGAAGCTCACGTCGCGGCCGACGCCGTCCGACGACCGCCACGACGACATCGAGCTGGCCTGCTTCGCGGCGCTGGCGAGCGCGGCGACCGCTGCGTGACGGCGCGCTCCGACGGCCGCTCGGGGCGTCGATCCGGCCAGACTGGGAGATGATGAGCGCTACCCACCGATCACTGTCGCTGCTCGACCTGGCCATCGTGGGCAAGGGCCAGACACCGGCCGACGCCCTTGCGGCCAGCGTGGCGCTCGCCCAGGCAGCCGAGCGCCTCGGGGTCGAGCGCGTCTGGTACGCCGAGCACCACAACATGGCCTCCATCGCCTCGTCCGCGCCGGCGGTGCTCATCGCCCACGTCGCCGCGCACACCTCGACCATCCGCCTGGGTGCGGGTGGGGTGATGCTGCCCAACCACTCACCGCTCACCATCGCCGAGCAGTACGGCACCCTGGCCACACTGCACCCGGGCCGCATCGAGCTCGGCCTCGGGCGGGCGCCGGGCAGCGACCGGGTCACCATGCGGGCGATGCGCCGCGACCACACCTCGTCGGACACGTTCCCCGACGACGTGCTCGAGGTGATCGGCTACCTGCGCGGGGAGAGCCGTGTGCCCGGGGTGAGCGCCATCCCCGGTGCCGGCACCGACGTGCCCGTCTACATCCTCGGCTCGTCGTTGTTCGGGGCCAGCCTGGCGGCGCACCTGGGGCTGCCCTTCGCGTTCGCCTCGCACTTCGCTCCCGACGCGTTGGTCGATGCCGTCGCGCGCTACCGGCGCGAGTTCCGACCCTCCGAGCACCTCGAGCGCCCGCGGGCGATGGCTGCGGTGAACGTCATCTGCGCAGCAACCGAGGCCGAGGCCGAGCACCAGTTGCAGGTCGCCGCGCGCTGGCGGGTGCAGCGCTTCTTGAACCTGCCCGCCGGCCTCGGCGACGATCATCTCGACCGTGCGGTCGCCTCACCACAGGGCCAGCAGATCCTGCGGATGATGACCTATCTGGCAGTCGGCGCCCCCGACACCGTGCACGCCTATCTCGACGACTTCGCCGCGCACGCCGGAGCCGACGAGCTGATCGTCGCGTTGGCCTCGCCCACGGCCGACGAGCGGCTCGCCTCGCTCGAGCTGGTCAGCTCGGTCGTCGAACGGATCGGTCGCTGCCGGCTGCGCCCGAGGTCCGGCGTGCCACGGTGAGCAGCGCTGCGCCGAGCACGGCCAGCGTCGCCGCCACCGTGGTGAGGCTGCTGGCGGAGCGTCCTGTGGCCGGGAGCGGGCCCGCCGTGGTCGGTGGTGCCGGGCCGTCGCTGCCGGCGGCGATGATCGCCGGATGGTTGCCGGTGATCGTGCCGCCCTCGGTGCCAGCGCACGTCACCCGCAGCGAGTAGTCCTCGCCAGCCGGCGCGTCCGAGGGGATGTCGATCGCGATGTCGAGCCAGTGGTCGGCGACCACCCCACTGCCGTCGGCTACCACCGCGCCTCCGGGGTGCTGTTGCGCCGTGGCCGTCGAGCCCTCCACACAGTCGTTCGAGTGCACCACCGCCTCGATCGTCTCGCCGGCGGTGCCGTAGGCGGGTGCGGGGTAGGGGTAGATGAACCACAGTTCGCCGTAGGGCGGCCAGACGGTGACCCTGGCATCGCGGGAGCTCGCCTCGCTCCCGTCGCTGCAGCGCACGGTGAACCACACGAACTGGCGGTCGCTCGGCACCGTGTAGGTGAAGCTGAACCCGGACTCGGTCTGGGTCAGGCCCACGGAGGTCGGCTCGACCGGGAAGGTCATGATCGGCGCCTTCGGATAGGGCTGGGCGAGTGAGACGTCGAGCGACTCGATGCCGAGGCCGGCTGCGCAGAAGTTCCCGGTCATCGTGATCGTGTCGCCGGCTCGGATGTCCTGCGAGTCGGGCAGGAGGGTCGCCTCGTCGGCTCGGACGGTCCCTGCGCTCCCGACGGTCGCCACGAGGGCAACGACCCCCGTGGCGAGCGCAGCGAGGCGGAAGCGGACGCGAGGCATGGGCGCACCGTACGCGCGGCCGCCGACGGAGCGCCAGGGACCAAGGTGCCGTTGTCGGTGTCGGGCTCGTCGACGTTCAGCGCTCGTAGACGGTCACGTCGGGCACGATGCGCTGACGGAACAGGGTGAGCACCTCACCCGGTTCGGCATGTCGGCCGGTGGCCTGCTTCGAGTACAGCGTCGCACCGTCGACCTCCACCTCGAACACGCCCTGTGAGCCGGTGACGAGGGTCAGCTCGGCGATGACGTGCTGGTAGTCGTGGAGCAGATCGTGGGCCGCGCGCACGGCGCGGTCGGAATAGTCTCAAGGGACGCAGTAGGTGATGCGGATGCGGTGCGCGGCCATGCGGTGAGCCTAGGAGCTGGTGTGGCCCAGGCGCAGTCGGTCAGCCCGCAGGGAGCTTGGTCACCGTGCCCGACGAGGTGTTGGCCACCCAGACGTGGGTGCCGTCGAAGGCCGCACCCGATGGACGCTCGCCGACGTCGATGGTGGCGGTGACCGTGCCCGTAGTGGGGGCGATCGTCGACACGGTGCCCGATTCGTAGTCGGTCACCCAGATGCGAGCGCCGTCGAAGGTGAGGCCGGCAGGCTGGCCGCCGACCGGGACGGTGCGGGCCACCGTGCCGGAGCTCGGATCGACTGCGGACACGGTGCCTGATCCCAGGTTGGCGACCCAGACGCTGGTCCCGTCCGACACCGCCGCGACCGGGGTGTCGCCGACGTCGATGGTGGCGGTGACGGTGCCGGTGCTCGGGTCGATCCGCGAGACGGTTCCCTCCGAGCGGTTGGTGACCCAGATGTGGGTGCCGTCGAAGGCCAGCCCGATGGGCCCGTCGTCCACGGGGACGGTGGCGTCCACGGCCTTCGTCGCCGGGTCGACACGGGTGACGGTGTCGGCGAGCACGTTGGCGACCCAGATGCTGGTGCCGTCGGAGACGACGCCGTAGGGGCCGTCGCCGACGTCGATGGTGGCGGTGACGGTCCCGACGGTGGGGTCGACGCGCGACACCGTGTCCGACAGCGAGTTGGTGACCCAGATGCTGGTGCCGTCGGAGATCACGCCAACAGGCCCGTCGCCGACGGCGATGCTGTCGGTGGGAGTGCCCGTCGTGCGGTCGGCCCCGTCGCGGCGGAGCACGCCGACCGCGACAGCAGACGCTGCCGCGACCATCGCGGCGATGCCGATGTGGACGAGCCTGAACCTGCCCATCGCCCACCTCCCACGGCTCGACCCCACCGGCCGCACGCCAGCTGCTCGCTGTGCTGCGCGGACCATGACCCCGCCGACCTTAGGCCCTCCGCAGCGTCCACCGGGCGGCCTGAGGACCGGTCCCATCGGACCCGGTCAGGACCGGATGTCTGCCGCTCGACGTGGAACCGCGCGTGCAGCGCACCTGGCGCGCCGGGGCTCAGCTGTGGAGGACGAGCCAGGTGTCGGGGTCGGTCAGGCGACCCATGTGCACGTCGAT
>DAINND010000301.1:0-4285 GCA_036736065.1 Ilumatobacteraceae bacterium | reverse complement strand
CGAGCGCGGTGGCGACGTACCGGCATTCTCCACGACCGCGTGCCTCGGCGACGCCGTCATCGATGCGGTCGGTGACGCTGCCATCGGCTGGTACTTCGCCGGGGCCACCGGTGGGGCCGAGACCGAGCAGAGCATCCAGATGCGCACGTGGGTGGGAGAGATCACCGGCGTTGCTCCGGAGGAGGTCGATCCGTTCGGCTTCACCTCCCTCGGCTGGCTGCAGGCGATGACGGTGCAGGCAGTGGCCGCCTCCATCGGGCCGTCCGTGACGGGTCAGGCGATCTTCGACGCCTTCCGAGCCGGCACCGCGGTGCAGTGGGGGACCGAGAACGAGTTGGCCTGCGGCTCGATCCCGTCGTTGTCGGCAGTGTGCTCGTTCGCCATCCCGTTCGCCGAGTACACCGCTGACGGTGCGGTCGCCGCCTTCGGCGGGGCCAACATCTCCGCGCTCGACGTCCTCGACGTATGAGCGCGTATCTCGCTGCGGCTGCAGCGGGGCTCGGCGCCGGTGCAGTGTCCGCCCTGCTCGGACTCGGCCTCGTGCTGACCGCACGCGGGTCCGGGGTCGTCAACTTCGGCTTCGGGGCGATGGCAGGCTGGTGCGCGTACGTCTACTACGACCTGCGCGCCAACGCTCGGTACCCGATCGTGATCCCCGGGCCCTGGCGGGACATCTCCTTCGGAGACGGCGTCCGGATGACGGCAGCTTCGGCAGCCGTGCTCACGCTGCTGACGGCCGCTGCGCTGGGCGTGATCAGCTACCTCGTGGTGTTCCGGGCCCTGCGCCGAGCTCCGGTGATCGCCAAGGTCGTGGCCAGCGTCGGTGTGCTCCTGGTGCTGCAGGCGATGCTCGGCGTCCGTTTCGACGGGGCGAGCGTCAACCTTCCCAAGGTGCTGCCCGGCGGGGTGATCGAGGTGACCGACGCGATCCTCGTCGCGAAGGACGCCCTCTGGCTCACGGGCATCGCCGTGATGCTGGCGCTCGTGCTGTGGGCGCTGTCGCGATACACGCGCGCCGGCCTGGCAGTGCGCGCCGCGTCGGAGTCCGAGAAGGGTGCGGTGCTGCTCGGCTTCGAGCCGGATCGGCTCGGCCTCATCACCTGGGTGCTCGCCGCGCTGATCGCCGGGCTCGTCGGCATCCTCGCAACCCCGCTGTTCGAGCTCACGCCCCTGCTCTACACCCAATTGCTCATCCCGGCGCTCGGCGCTGCGCTGATCGGGCGGTTCGTGTCGTTCGGATGGACCGTGGTCGCGGGCCTCGGCATCGGCATGGTCCAGGCGATGGCGTCGCCGCTGCAGCAGGATCTCACCTGGCTGCCTCGCACCGGCGTGCGCGACGGTTTCGTGTTCCTCGCCATCGTGATCGCCATGGTGGTGCTCGGCAACCGGTTGCCGACGCGGGGATCGATCGACCAGGGCCGGCTCCCACCGGTCGCCTCGGGCCTGGTCCGGCCTCCAGTCGCTGCGACCGGTGCAGCGTTGGTTGCCGGAGCGTTCCTCGTGCTGCCCGACGCCTGGGGGCTCGCCCTGTTGACCTCGGTGCTGTTCTGCGGCCTCGCTCTGTCGCTGGTGGTGCTCACGGGCTACATGGGGCAGATCTCGCTCGCGCAGATGGCCTTCGCCGGCATCGCCGGGTTCACCCTGTCGCGCCTCACGGAGCGATTCGGGATCCCATTCCCGATCGCGCCGCTCCTCGCGGCCGCGGTGGCCGCGCTGTTCGGTGTGCTCGTCGGCGTCCCGGCCTTGCGGGTGCGCGGCGTCAACCTGGCGATCGTCACCCTTGCCGGCGGCATCGCCATCCAGGAGTTCGTCTTCAAGAACCCGAACATCGTCGGTGACGTGACCACCGGAGGCGCCAAGGTGCCGAGCCCGAGCCTGTTCGGCTGGAACCTCGGCCTGCGCAGCGCGGACGACCCCTACCGGCCGGTCTTCGGCGTGTTCGTGACGATCGTGGTGGCCCTGCTCGCACTGCTCGTGGCCAACCTGCGCCGCAGCAGCACCGGACGCCGGATGCTCGCGGTGCGCTCCAACGAGCGGGCCTCGGCCGGGGTCGCCATCGGCACCGCGTCCACCAAGCTGCTCGCCTTCGGGGTGAGCTCGTTCATCGCCGGCATCGCCGGCACCCTGATCGCCTATCGGTTCGGATCCATCTCGGACACGTCGTACGGCTTCTTCGCGTCGCTCACGCTGCTGGCCTTCGCCTATCTGGGCGGCATCACGAGTGTGTCGGGGGCGATCGTCGCCGGGCTGTTGGTGGCCGACGGGATCGGCTTCAAGGCGATGAACTCCGGATGGGAGCAGCTGGGCATCGATTTCGGCCGGTGGGAGCTGGTGGTCGGAGCGGTGGGCCTCGTGATGATGGCCGTGCAGAACCCCGCCGGCATCGCCGGGATCGGTCAGCGGTTGCGTAGGCGCCGTGCGGGGCGGGGCGGCGGGGGGGCCCTCAGCGCGCCCCAGTCCGTCAGCGCGTGAGGTCCTGGCTGCGCAGCTCGGCGATGCGCTCCTGCAGGAACGAGAACGCGGTCCGGCCCTCGGCCAGAACGACGTCATCGGCAGGGTGCAGGAACATCGGCATCGACACCCGGCTCCGGGTGGCCGACTCGCCGGTCGGGTTGACCACACGGTGGGTGGTGCTCGGGTAGTAGCCGCCGCTGGCCAGGGCGAGCATGTCGCCGCAGTTGACGGCCACACTGCCGAAGTCGCACGGGACGTCGTGCCAGTTGCCGGCGAGGTCGCGCACCTGCAGCCCCGGCTCGTTCGACGCGGGCAGCACGGTGAGCAGGTTGATGTCCTCGTGGGCCGCGGCGCGCACGGCGTCGGCCGGCTCGTCGCCGCGCAACGGCGGGTAGCGCAGGATCCGCAGCAACGACCGCACCGAGCCATCCATCATGTGGCTGAGCGGCACCGAGAAGCGGCTCGCGACCTCGTCCGGGGTGTTGGCCTCGACCCACCCGAGCAGGGTGGTGGCGATCTGCTTGGCGATCGACGCGTACTCGAGCGCGTTGTCGCTCACCTCTGCGGGGTACTGGCCCCACGGGTAGACGTGGAAGAACTCCTTCAGGTCGCGCACCGAGTTGCCCTTGGCCGTCTCGGACACGTCCGGGCCGAACCAGCCGTCCTGGTTGTCAGGGGTGAAGCGGTAGGCGTACTTGGCGTCGCTGTCGAAGAACGCGAGCCACTCCTCGTAGATGTCCTCGACGAGCTGGTGGGGCAGCGGGTGGTTGACCAGCACGGCGAACCCGGTCTCGCGCAGGGACCGGGTGAACTCGACGGGTGCGTCGGGGGACTCGTAGTCGCCGACGAGGACGTCCATGCGCACCACGCTAGTGGGAGAGCGCGCCGGAGTGGTCGGCGGTCAGCCGACGACGTTGACGAGCCGACCGCGCACGACGATCACCTTCTTCGGGGTGCGACCGTCGAGCGACGCCTGCACCTTGGGATCGGCCAGCGCGGCCGCCTCCATCGTGGCCTCGTCGGCATCGGCCGCGACGATGATGCGCGACCGCACCTTGCCGTTCACCTGCACCGGCACTTCGACGCTGTCGTCGACGAGCAATGCCGGGTCGGCCTCGGGGAAGCGCTGGTAGGTGACGCTGTCGGTGTGGCCGAGCTTGCGCCACAGCTCTTCGGCCAGGTGAGGGGCGAGTGGGGCGAGCATCAGCACCAGGCGATCGGCCGCCTCCCGGGGGCAGCCGCCGAGCTTGGTGAGATGGTTGTTGAGCTCGATCAGCTTGGCGATCGCCGTGTTGAACCGCAGATGCTCGAAGTCGTTGCGCACCCCGTCGGCGGTCCGGTGCAGCAGCCGTTCGGTGGCGTCGTCGAGCGCGGGCAGATCGTTGCGCAGTGCACCCGTGCCCTCGTCGACGAGGTTTCGCCAGACGCGCTGCAGGAAGCGCAGCATGCCGACGACGTCCTTCGACTCCCACGGACGCGAGGCGTCGAGAGGGCCCATGCTCATGAGGTACAGCCGGAGCGTGTCCGCGCCGTACTCGGCGCACACCTCATCGGGGGCGACCGCGTTCTTCAGGCTCTTGCCCATCTTGCCGTACTCGCGGGTGACAGGCCGACCCTCGAAGAAGTGCTTGCCGTCGCGCTCCTCCACGCCGAACGCATCGACGTACATGCCACGCTCGTCCTGGAAGGCGGCGGCGAGGATGTAGCCCTGGTTGAACAGCCGGTGGTAGGGCTCGGGTGAGCTGACGTGGCCGAGATCGAACAGCACCTTGTGCCAGAAGCGGGCGTAGAGCAGATGGAGCACAGCGTGCTCGACGCCGCCGACGTAGAG